>CAJLLH010000048.1 GCA_905207385.1 uncultured Eubacteriales bacterium | reverse complement strand
GCGGACTTTTAAAAGTCCGCGCCGCTTTACATATTTAGTATGAAGTTGCACTGCAATTACTTATTTTAAAGTCGCTTTAGGTATACTTATTTCAAAGTTGCGCTGCATTTATTTGTTTCAGAGCTTCTTATTACAATTTTGCTTTACGTACACTTATTATAAAGTAAAATTTCATTTCCTTATTTCAAAGCCTCTAACATACTCTTATTGCAAAATTTAACGCGGTCGGCGAAAATACTTTCGCCGACCGCGTTTTCTTTTTATTTTGCGGAACAATCCCGCAAATTTAGTTTTGTTTTACTGCCTTGCAATAATAATTTTGCGGGGGCACTTGGCAACGCAGGTAAGGCAACCCGTGCACTTGGTGTAATCAATGACGGGCAGATTGTCTACCATGGTTATAGCGCCGTGAGGGCAGTTCTTTGCGCATATGCCGCAGCCTATGCAGCCCACCTTGCACTGCGTGGTAACTTCTTTCGCCTTGCAGTGGGAAGAGCAAGCAACATAAATGGGAGCGTTTGCGGGAATGCGTTCTATAATGTGCTTGGGGCACGCGCTTATGCACGCCCCGCAGGAAATGCACCTTTCGGGTATAACTTCCGCAACGCCGTTTACCATTTTAATGGCTTTTTCGGGGCATACATTTGCGCAGTCGCCGCAGCCGAGGCAAGCGGTTTTGCACATCTTGTTTCCGCCGAGCAGACCGTTGCAGGCCGCGCAGGTGGGGTTGCCCTTATATTCAAATGCGTTGAAGGCATTTGCGCCGCCTTTGCACTTTACAACGGCAACGGTGGGGGCTTCTTCCTTGACCTCTATGCCAAGAATTTTTGCAATTTCAGCCTTCTTTTTGGGCGAGGTTACGTGGCAGTCTGAAAGGTCAGCCTTGCCGCAGGCAAGCTTCTGGGCGAAGCCGCTGCAACCCGAGCAGCCGCATCCGCCGCAGTTAGCTCCCGCAAGGTCTTCTAATATTTTAGTAACTTTTTCGTCTACGTCAACTTTGAAAACTTTGCCGATAATGAGTATGGCAACCACAAGCACCAGTGCAATGCCTGCAAGTATGCCTGCAACTATGCCAACCGTTTTCCAGGTTTCGGCGTCGACTGTACCTAAAGTAACAAGTAAATTCATAACGCCCTCCTTAAAGCTGAATGTAGCTGAACACGGTGAAAGCCATGCATATGATGCTTGCCGTAACCATTGCAATGGGGAAGCCCTTTATAGCCTTGGGCATATTGCCGTAGCAGGATATTTTTTCGCGCAGACCGCTCATTATAATCATGACGAGCGTAAAGCCGAGTCCTGCAAAAACTGCATAAAGTACAGCCCAACCCGTATTCATGGTGGCAGCGCCTATTATTTTGCTCATATCGCCGATAACAAGTTCGCACACGCCGAGTACTGCGCAGTTGGTGGTTATAAGGGGAAGATAGATGCCCATGGCCTTGTAAAGGGTGGGGGAAACCTTTTTGATTACCTGTTCAATCATCTGCACGAGCGCGGCAATGATGAATATGAAGAAGATAATTTCAAGGAAGTCTATCTTGAGCGGAACCATTACATATTCGTAGAGGGGGTAGGTAACGGCAGTTGCTATCGCCATAACTACGGTAACCGCAACGCCCATGCCTACTGCCGACGAGGTGTTTTTTGAAACGCCCAGGAAGGGGCATATGCCGTACGTTTTAACTGTTATAAAGTTCTGGGTAAGAACGGCCGCAAGAACTATAGCTATAAAAGTAGCCATTTATGCCACCTCCTTGACAAGCGATTCGTGGGTGAGGGGCTTGTTTTTCCTTTCTCTGCGGAAACGTTCGATGCTGTCCATGATGTATACGAACAGGGCAATGCAGATGCCGTATACGAGGAACGCGCCCGCGGGCGTTGAGAACGCGCCGATTTTGAATTCCATAATCTGTGCGCCGAATATAGAGCCGGAGCCGAGGAATTCGCAGATAATTCCCATAATGGTGAGCGCGCATGTGAAGCCGAGGCCTGTTGCAACGCCGTCCACGGCAGATTCGATTACGGTGTGCTTGTTTGCAAACGCTTCTGCTCTGCCAAGAATTATGCAGTTAACCACGATAAGCGCCAGGAATCCGCCAAGACTGTCGTAAAGGTCGGGCACGAACTTTTCAAGAATCATTCGCGCAAGCGTAACCAGCGTAGCGATTATAACAATGTAAGCGGGTATGCGCACTTCGTTGGGTATAATCTTGCGCATTGCCGATATAAGCATATTGCTTAAGGTAAGAATTACAACGACGGTAAGTCCCATGCCCGCCGCACTGGAAGCTGAGGATATGAGTCCCAGAGTAGGGCAGGTGCCCAGTACGAGCATAAATGTGGGGTTCTGGAAAATAAGGCCGTCGAGGCTTATTTTTGCGTACTTATTCATTCTTGCGCACCTCCCAGTAAACTATAATTGGAAACTGCAAACAGAGCGGCGTATGTGCACAGAATACTCGAGCGGGTTGCCTCGCATTTAAGAGCTTCGTCAGCAGTTTGGTCGGTAAAACCGCTGTCAGCTCCGCCGAGAAGAGCGATAAGTTCATCGGCAGTCTTGCCTTTGAAAAGAGAACCGTCTTTTACGTTTGCAGGCATTTTATCGATATAACTCTGAGCGGTCGAACCGTTTATTTTAATTTCGTAAGCCGAAATCTTCTTGTCAGCGCCTACAGTAATTTCGATGGTGAAAGCCTTAGCGGGGCGATAAGCGGTCGTTACAATGGAGTAAACGATATTATCGCCATTAATGGTGTAGGTAGTGTTTTCAACATCTATATACTGAGTATTTACAAAGTTTACCGAAGGTTCTGTGTCGCCCTTGCAGATATCGTAATTGGAAACTGCAAACAATGCTGCGTATGCGCAAAGAATGCTCGAACGCGTTGCACCGCCTGTAAGTGCTTCGTCAGCTTCTTTATCGGTAAATCCGCTGTCAGCTCCGCCGAGAAGGGTAAGAAGTTCTTCGGCAGTCTTGCCTTTGAAAAGCGAGCCGTCTTTAACGTTTGCGGGCATGCTGTCTATATAGCTCTGATCGGTCGAACCGTTGGTCTTAATTTCGTAAGCCGAAATCTTTTTGTCTTCGCCCATAGTAATGTCAATCTTGAATGCGCCAGCGGGAGCATAACCCGTAGTCGTTACATGGTAAACAAGCGAAGAACCGTCAAGTGCAACGGTGGTGTTGGTCTTGTCTATATACTTGGTATAAGCAAAATCTTCAAAAGGATCGTCAATAACTTCGCCGAGTACCTGACTCTTTACAAAGTCTACGGCAGTATTTACGGAGTTGGTTATTGCGGTCATGGAAAGCGTTGCGCCGCCTGTAAGACCTTCGTTTTTGATGTCTGCGACGTCAAAAGCTTCGCCGTCTTCATAGTTTTCCGAATAGTAGTCGAAAGCCGCGTCGGGGATTTTGTTAAGATAAGTTTCGCCCTGGCTGCTCTCGATAACTACGTTGCCTATGCCGCTTACAGCGCCGTCGGTAATTTCAACTACTACCCAGCAGGTTACCGTGCCGCCGAAGCCGCCTGTACCCGAAGCGTTAACAAGGTAGTTGCCGTCGTCTTTTACTTTGTAAGCCGAATTTATTGTGCCGTTATCGAATTTGGTTTCAAGTTCGTCAAGCTCAACTTCTTCGGTAGAAACGGGTTTGCCGTAAATCTGGCTTATAACTCTGTCAAAGCGTTCCTGGTCGGTAACTTTAAACAGACTGTTGCAGATTGTAAGCAGTATGCCGCACACAAGCACTATGGCAAGCAGAACGGCTATGCATTTGAAGGAGGTGCTTTTAAAAAACTCTTTTACTGAAAAAGGTTTCTTTTCTTTTCCGTTTTCGTTACTCATCAGTCGGAAACCTCCTTATTTTTCTTTTCGCGTTTGTAACCGAAAGGTTTGCGCCTTATATAAGCGTCAAGAAGGGGAACTATAAGGTTCATTATTACGATTACGAAAGATACAACTTCTATATGCGTGAAGTGACGGAGCACCGCGGTAAGAATACCTGCCACAACGTAGTATACAATCTGCGCATAAACGCCCTTAGGTGAAGTTACGTAGTCGGTGAACATGAATATGCCGCCGAACATAACGCCGCCCGAAAGTATGGAGGGCAGGAAGAACGCGAAGTCTGCGTTAAGTGCTGCCGCCATAAGACCTGTTACAACGATGTATAAAAGGGGCTGCCACCATTTTATCACGCGCCTTACCACAAGATAAATATAACCTACTATAAGCGCGAGTTTGCAGGTTTCGCCTATGCAGCCCGCAACGCCCGTTCCGAGGAACAAATCCAGAAGCGAAATTGCGCCTAAGTTGGGGTTTTCGATAAGAAGCGCGCCCGAAAGATAGGTTGCGCCGGAGGTAAGCGTTTCGCCGCTTGCTTCGCCGATAGTGCCGAAGTTAGCCGCGGTGTAAGTGGTGATGGCGAAGGATATGAACATGAACAGTCTGCCTGCCGCTGCGGGGTTGGCAATGTTGCGTCCCGTTCCGCCGAATAACATTTTTATAAATACAATCGCAGCCACGGAACCGATTGCAGCCTCGTACCATTTAACGGTGGAGGGGAGTATGAGTGCAAGAATAAGTCCCGTTACTACCGAGGTAAAGTCGAACTGTTTTACCCAGCTGATGCATACTCCGCGCGATTTGGCAAAAGCTGCTTTCCTGAGTTCTGCGCGCTTTGCTTTAAGTGCGGAAGCGGCTTCGTCGTAAGGCTGACCTGCCTTTTTAAGCTCTGCAACCTTTTTAGCAAGCTGTTTTGTTTCGCTGTTTGCAAAGCGAACGTTGAATCCGCCCTTCGCGATGAAGAAGTAAACGAACTCAGACGCCACCGCAAACGCAACGCACGTTACTTCCAGTATGAACGCGTCGAGGAGGAAGTAGACAATGCCGCAGATAGCCGCGGGGGCGAGCGCGATGAGCACGTCGAGCATTATTTTGCGCGTGGTGCGCTTCGACTTCACGTGGGGAGGGGTGGAAATTACTATGCTGTTATCCATTTATTTGCCTCCTTTGTTCTGCTGTGCGCGCACGGCAGCCTTGGTTTTTCTTATAGCCTGAATAAGCGGCCTCTTTGCGGGGCATACATATTCGCACACGCCGCATTCGATGCAATACATTGCTCCGCCCATTTTAGCCGCCTTATCAATATCGCCTGCCGCAGAATAGAACGCGGTGTTCATAGGCATAAGGTGCATGGGGCAATGGTCTGCGCACAGACCGCAGTTGAGGCAGGGAGTGGGTTCTTCCGCCGCCGCTTCCTTTTCAGATAAAAGAAGTATGCCCGAAGTAGTCTTTTTAACGTAAAGGTCGTAGCTCTTTATGGCAACGCCAGTCATAGGACCGCCAAGCACAACTTTCTTGGGCGCGTCCTTTTCGCCGCCGCACTTTTCCACTATATAGGAAAGAGGCGTGCCCACGGGCACTTTGACGTTTGCGGTACGCTGTACGGACTGACCGGACACGGTAAGTATAGCCTCAATAAGCGGTTTGCCGAGCTCTATCGCTTCGCATACTGCAAGGCAGGTAGCAACGTTGTTTACAACTACGCCGACGTCTGCGGGAAGTTTGCCGAGTCCGACTTTCCTGCCCGTTGCGCTGTAAATAAGCTGTTTTTCGCCGCCCATAGGGTACATTTTGCGCAGAGCGACAACTTTTATGTCGTCAAATTTTTCAAATGCGGCAATGCAGTCGGGCTTGTTGGTTTCGATGCCTATAATAATATTGCTTACGCCCAAAGCTTTTGCTAAATACCTTGCGCCGCGCGCAACCTCGTCAGTCTTTTCAATCATGACGCGGTGGTCGCAGGTAAGGTAGGGTTCGCATTCGCTACCGTTGATAATGAATGTGTCAACGGGTGTGCGGGGCTGCATCTTTACCGCGGTGGGGAATCCCGCACCGCCAAGGCCTACTATGCCTGCATCTTTTACTCTCTGCACAATCTCTTCAGTCGAGGGGTCGGAGAGAGGGGGCAGGAACTGTTTGTTTCCCGAACCGTCGCCTTCGATAACGATAAACTGGCCCTGCTGGCCGCATTCGTTTTCAAGCGAGGTTACGGCGGTTACTTTGCCGCTTATGCTGGCGAACACGTTTGATGAAATCGCTCCGTCCGCGCGCGCTATAAGCTGGCCCTGTGCAACCGTATCGCCCACGTTAACGCAGGGGATTGCGGGCTTGCCGAGTGACTGGCTGGTGGCAATCGTAACTGCGGGCGGTTCGGGTAGCTCTTCAATCGGCGCATTCTGCGAAAGTGCCTTCATGTCGGGCACGTGCACTCCGCCGAAAAAGAATCTGCCTTTTACAGCTTTCAAAATTTACCTCCTGTTTTAATACGGAAATTTTTGGGTTTCCGCAAAAAAATTTAATTACGTTTAACTATATCCGCGGGCTTATGCCCGAAAGATAACAAATTGAATTGTTTTTTCTCCGCAGAGCTCTGCGGCAAAAATTAAAGCTCGGAATTTTCCGTCTCTTTATTTTCGGTCGCGACTTCGTCTGACGCGGCTTTTTCAAAAGTTTCCGCATCGGCAACGGCTGTCTGGTCTTCCAAAGCATTTCCCTTTGCGACTTCGGCTGTTTTGTGCCTGGAATTGTTGCCGAACCCCGCTTTTACAAATACGTTTTCGGGCACTTTTTTAAAAATAAGCGCGACAACCGCGCCAACAATCGCGCCAGAAAGTATGCCTATAAGCGCAAGGTAGGGCATGTAAGCCATCATAAGCGGCGTATCGGTAACAAGAACGTATACGGCGTTCTGTACGATGTTGTGCAGAACTGCCGCCGCTATGCTCACCGACATGAGGCTTACGCGCGGGTATACGGTGTACATCAGCACGGAAGAGAGCGCAAGCGAAATTACGCCGCCCGAAAAGCTGTACATCAGCATTGAAATGTTGCCTGCAAAAAGCGAGCCGAGCACCGTTCTTACGATTACAACGGCAAATGCTTCGGCAGGGCCGTAAAGAATTAACGCCGCCAGCGAAAAAATATTGGCAAGACCCATTTTCGCCCCCGGCACAAACAGCGGGGGGAACTGGTTTTCTATTATGAACACAATAAGTCCCAGCGCGGTAAACAGCGCCAGTACCGCAATTTTTTTTGCGGAAAACACTCCGGATTTCATACGTAGATATTATAAAGCATTTTCACCCCAAAAGTAAAATCATATCGTGCTTTTTTTATTGATTGCAGACAAAATTTTTTTATAATAAGGTATAGCGGGTGCACAAAATGCAATACTTTGAAAACGTGTTGCAAATTCTGATTGCTTTTATAAAAATTGTGCGTGGAAAATATTTGCACAAAGTAAGCGGAATAAAAACTTGCGGATAATAAATTGAAAAGGCGGGCGCAAAACTGCGACCGCCTTAAAACTTATGCTTATATTATTTTGTTGCAAACTTGCCATAAATCATACGCTGAAGCATATCCGCACGGTTTTACTTGCGCACCCTGAAAGAATAAATGTGGTCAATTCTTTCGCGCACGAACGCGCCGTATCTTTTGCTTCCCGATTCAAACAATACGTAAATTTTATCGCCCGAAGAGCACAGTCCTTCGCTCATGCTGGGAACTTCGTAATCGGATACAAGGTTTGCGCTGTCAAGGTAATACATGCGCACCGACGAGCCGTTAATTTTAAGAGCGGTGGTGCTGTATGAAGTGCTCGATGAACTGAATTCGTACGTAAGTATATGCGAATTACTCAGTCCGTAGCTCTGCGAAAGCACAATTCTGTCGCCGTCGTCGTTCATTGCCATGCCCTGAATTTCGCCCGTTATGCTGTATGCGCGCGAGGGAGTGGTGGGGTTGGTGCTGTATGCGCTGTATCTTAAAATGAGTGCTGTGTTTTCGTCGCCCGCGGGGGTGGTGAAACGGTGACTTTCGTCCGTTTCGTAGTTGCCTTTGCGGTAAAATTCGCCTACGTAGATGTAAGAATCGTCGTAATAGCAGAAGTCGGCGTTGCAGTTGGCTTTCCACGTGGTGCTCGTTTCAACTGTGCCGTTGGTTTTTGCCTGAGTAATTACGTCGGTATATTTAAGCACGTACACAGTGCCCTCGGAAACAAGCCATACTTTGCTGCCGTTTGAAGCGACGCCGCACGCGTGCCCCGCATAGTCTTTGCCGTCTGTTTTAACGGTAACATAGCCCGTCGTCTCGCCGTTTTCAATAAGGTAAATGCGCGAAGGCGAGCCGTCATTCATGTATCCGCTTACAAATATTTTATTGTCGTAATTGCCCATACCCTGGGGCACAAGCCCTTCGTCAAGC
>CAJLLH010000047.1 GCA_905207385.1 uncultured Eubacteriales bacterium | reverse complement strand
CGGCGCGCCAAAAATTTTTTTGGCGCGCCGCCGCTTTTTTAAATTTTACCTTAATATTATAAGTTTGTTTTTTGCACGCGTTATTGCGGTGTAAAGCCAGCGCCCCGCGTCTTCTTTAAAGGCGTAGCTTTCGTCAAATATTACCGCGCTTTCAAATTCCGAACCCTGAGCCTTGTGGCAGGATATGCAGTAACCGTATTCAAATCTGTTCAGCGTGAATGCGCCCGTAGCGTTGCCGTCTTCGTCGAACCTTTCAAAGTAGTCGCCGTGGCGGTATCTGTATGCTCCGTTTTCAAAAATGCCAGTGTCGAACGGCACAACTTCGGGACAATCTTCCTGCATGAAGTCTGCGCGGAACGCCATAAATCCCATGCTCTCGCCGTAATACTTAACGTCGCTTATGTACCCTATAATGCCGTTTACCATATTGTAACGCATCTCTTCGTCAATGAATTGTTCCCAGTTATTAAGGGTGCATATAAGCTTTTCGCCTTTCTGCGGCAAACCCGAAAAGCCGAGGTATCCGCGCATTTCGTCGTTTATTTTTGCGCGAGTTTTGTTTATGCCGCATATTATTTGTTCGGCTTTAAGAAAATATTTTTTTCTGTATTCGGCTTTAAGTCTGCGCGCGCTTAAAACAAATGCTCTGTCGCCATAATTGCCGTAAGGTATGTATTTGCCCTCCATGGCGTCGTGCGCAAGCCGTATTATGGGGTTTCCTTCCTGTTGCCTTACAATTGTTCTAAGGCAGCTGTCGGGCGCGGATAAAAAGCTGTTCATACCCTCTACCGGCGGAAGCTGTGCATTGTCGCCGCAGACAAGCATCTTTACCCCGAACCGCATTATGTCCGAAAGCACATAGTCCGAAACCATTGAAAATTCGTCAAGTACAATAAGTTTAATGCTTTTGTCTATGTTCTCTCTGCGGCGGAAAACAAGTTTTTCCATCTTGACCGGTTTCCCGTTGATTTCTGTTTCGTGTTCCTCGGTCATGGCCTGATAAATGAGTCTGTGCAGCGTGGTGGCGGGTATGCCCTGCCTTATAAGCACGGTTGCGGCTTTGCCTGTAGGCGTAACGAAAGCCGCGCTTACATCGGGCACAAGTTTAAGCGTATCGCACACCGTATGCCTTAAAAGCGTGGTTTTGCCCGTTCCCGCAAGCCCTGCAAGCACGTATACCTGCCGCGTGGAATTGTTGTACCAGTCGGCTATTGATTTGTCTGCCGCTATCTGATCGGCTGTAAGTTCTGTTGCCACGCTTATATTATATCATACAAACATTTGTTTTGTAAAGTGTTTGGCGTCGCCCTTCCAGTCAAAATAATAAAAGAGAGGTATTCTGTTTGCGTTTTATGGGTATTTTCAGCATATTTTGCATTATTGCCGGCGTAGGGGGCATATAAGAATATTTGTGAGGAAATATGGCTTTACGGCAATTTTTTGCAAAATTTTGCGCGTAAATGTATGCCCCGCTATTGACTAAGCGCGCAATTTGACTTATAATATTATAAGAGGAAGGGCGGCTTTACGCGCCCTTCGAACAATGTGTTATATCGGAGGATGACAATGGGTTACAAAACTAAGGAATGGCGCAAGTCTATGCGCGTTACCGTAGACTATAACAATATGATGTCCAAATTCCTCGGCGAAAAGGGAATAAAGGACTCCGAAATCAAGGCTTTGAAAGGTAAGGCGGAAGAGGCTTTCAAGTACGTTCAGGAAAACCGCGGCAAAGATGAGCTGTTTATGGGCTGGACGGAACTTCCTTATAACCAGAACGAAATAGTCGCAGACATTCTTGCAACGGCAAAGGAAGTGCGCAAAAACTTCAAGTATTTCGTCGTTCTCGGCATCGGCGGCAGTGCGCTCGGCCCTTCTATGGTGTTCAATGCGCTTTGCCATCTTCATCACAACGAGCTCAATTCCAAAGCGCGCGGCGGCGCTCCTAAATTCTACGTTGAAGACAACGTTGACCCCGTCCGCATGAAGTCGCTTCTCGACGTTATCGAGCCCGAAAAGACCTGCTTCAATGTAATTTCCAAATCGGGTGCGACGTCCGAAACGATGACCCAGTATCTGATCATCGCCGATATCCTCACGAAAGCAGGCGTGGACCTCACGCGCAATATGATTTTCACTACCGACGCAAGCCGCGGCAATCTTATCAAGATAGACCAGGCTTTCGGCGGAAAGTTCAAAAAATATGTCCTTCCCGACGGTGTAGGCGGCAGATTCTCTGAACTCTGCCCCGTAGGTCTTCTTCCCGCCGCAGTGCTCGGCATAGATATAAAGGGCTTGCTTGCGGGCGCAGCTTATATGGACAGCATCTGCAACAAACCTGCAATAGCTTCCAACCCCGCGCTTGCGTGCGCCGCGCTTATGTACATAACAATGAAGCAGGGCAAAAACATACACGTTATGATGCCCTACTGCGATAATCTTCGCCTTCTTTCCGACTGGTACTGCCAGTTGTGGGCTGAAAGCATCGGCAAGCAGGAAGATTACGAAGGCAATGTTGTAAACGCCGGCACAACCCCTGTAAAGAGCCTCGGCGTTACCGACCAGCATTCTCAGGTTCAGCTTTACATCGAAGGACCTTACGATAAGGTCATCACGTTCATTTCCGTAGGCAAGTATGCTTGCGAAATGCCTATCGCGCACGGTTGCGAAGATATTCCCGATGTTGGCTTCCTCGGCGGTCACACCATGCAGGAACTCATTCAGGCGGAAAACAAGGCAACGGCTTATGCCCTTATGCGCGCCGGCAGAATGAACTATACCATAAACGTGCCCGAAGTAAATGCGTTTACCATGGGTCAGCTTATGTATCTGCTCGAGCTCCAGACTGCTTATGCAGGCGCAATGCTCAACATCAACACATTCAATCAGCCCGGCGTTGAAAACGGCAAAAAGGCGACGTTCGCTCTTCTCGGCAAAAAGGGATATGAAGCCAAGAAAGCGGAAATCGACTCCGCTCCCGAGCTTGACGCGAAGTATATCGTTTAACTTATATAAGTTTACGGGCGGCATAAGCCGCCCGTTTTTTTATATCTAAACAAATACAGGATTGAAACAGGCTCGGGCATTGGTATGAAGTGATTTAATCCTTGATGCTGTTTTCTTTATTGTCTGCTTATATTATAAAACAAATAAAATTTGTAATTTGCTTGTTTTTTGGTATATATAACTTTGCAAACTGGTTATATAATGAAAAGTTAAATTGGTATTCGGGAGGTAAATTGTGCCGGCGTATTTAATAGCTCTGATAATTTTATGTGCGCTCGTTGCGGCGTTCTGCACGTTTATGGTTTGTTTTGCGGTGTATGCACAGAACAAAGGTTTTGGCGGCAGATTTGAAAAGAATCGGTTGCTTAAATATTTTACGGCGGAAGAATTTTCGCTGAATACCGAAGCGGTTGAAACAAGGCTCGGCAAAACAAAACTTAAAGGTTTTATATATTGGAGCGGCGATATCTCTTCGGTTAAGCGGCTTGTAATTTTTTCTCACGGAATGGGGCCGGGCCAGTGTTCCTACACAACCGAAATAGCATATTTTTGTCGCAACGGTTGCGCAGTGCTTGCATTCGATTGCTGCGGTTGCGGTCTTTCAGGCGGCAAGTCGCTTGGCGGACTTGAAAATTCTGCGCGCGTTCTTGTTGCCGCGGCAAAGTATGCAAAGGGCAGGCGAGAGCTTAAAAACCTTAAAACGTACTTTGTTGGGCACAGCATGGGTGCTTATTCGGCTCTCGTTGCCGCATCGTTTGCGCACGCGGACGGAGTGGTATCATTTTCTGCGCCCGACCAGCCGTCAAGAATGGTGGAATGCGGCGCTGCGCCGCTTACGGGCAAATTTTTTGCAAAAATATTGCGCCCGTTCGTTAAGGTCGTAACCTTTTTCAGATTCGGTAAATATGCCGATATCAAAGCCTCGCGCGCAATTGTTCGCAGCGGCGTGCCCGCGCTTGTAATTCACGGCGATTGCGATACTGCCGTACCTTTGGAACTATCTGCTTACAATAATCTTTCAGAGGTCGGCAATATTAAATTAATGTTATGCCGTGGCAAGGGGCACAATCCTTATAATACAATTTCTGCCGAAAGACGCCTTAATGAGCTAAAGCAAGGAATTATGACGGCTGATAAAATGAGTGAGCGGGAGAAGCAGGCTTTCTTTTCTGCGCAGGATTATTATGCCATATGCGAAGAGGACGCTGAAGTTATGTCTGCCGTGTATGATTTTATATTTGCTGACTGACATTTGCAGCTTTGTAAACAATATAAATATATTTATATATTGCATAAAGTTATAAATATACATACATAGTACATAAAAGCAAAAATGTTGTCTGTTTTTGTAGAAAATTGGCGCATAATTGCTTGATAAATATACATTGTAGTGATATAATTTCCCATAGATGGCGCGTGCGTGAGCTTGGAAGCGCATATCTGCTTGTACGTGCGCGCAAAAAAATAAGGGGTATACGTATATGCGCAAAAAATTATTAATTGTTATTTTAACAGCCGTCGCTATTTTTGCGTCGGCATTTTGTTTGTCTGCCTGCATCGGCTTGGATTTATCGGGTAACGGGCAAACGGATGTGGTTTATCCGCCCGACGACGGCGGGGATGATGGCGAAGATATTGTTGACGGCGATGGGGCTGGCGAGAATACCGGCGGCAACGAAGACGGGCAGGAGGATGGCGACGATGGTGATTCGGAAGACGACGAGCCGGAGCACGAGCATATACTCGTTTACTTCAGTGCGGCAGAAGCTTCGTGTACGTCTGCGGGTAACATTGAATACTGGTATTGCGAAAGTTGCGGTTTGTATTTTGCTGATGAAAGCGCCGAAGTTGAAATAGGCGAAGAAGATGTTGCAATACCTGTAACGGGACACGAGTATATTGAGCATCTGGTTTCGCCTACCTGCACAGATTACGGTTATACTGAATACATATGCAAAGCCTGTGGCTACAGTTATGTCGACGAAAATTCGTACAAAGAGCCAGCGGGGCATTCTTTCGGCGAATGGCAAACTATAACCGAAGCAAGCTGCGAAAGCGGCGGCGAAATGGTGCGCTACTGTTCAAGTTGCGGTTTTGCCGAGCGCATATTTACAGATAAAACCGAACATGATTTTCGCGAAGTTATAGTAGCGCCTACGTGTACTCAGCGGGGATATACCTATTATGTATGCAAAGAGTGCGGCTATACTTATACTGATGAAAATTCGTATGTGGCTGCTGCGGGACATAGTTTCGGCGAATGGGTTGTAACGGTGCAACCTACTTGCGTAAGCGAAGGTGTGCGTGAACGCTGCTGTCTTGAATGCGGCGCAAGGGAAAATGAGGTTCTTTCTGAATTGCCCCATACATATGCCGCAACTATTATAAATCCTACGTGCACAGAAGGTGGTTTTACGTGTTATGAATGCGAGGTTTGCGGACACAGCTATATAGCTGATGAAACGGACGCGCTCGGGCACGATTATAAATATACCGTTGTTGAACCTACCTGCACAGAAATCGGATATACGGAATATTGTTGCGAGCGCTGCGGCGACAGCGGTATATCGGAAGATTCTGAAA
This sequence comes from uncultured Eubacteriales bacterium, assembly GCA_905207385.1. Classification (GTDB taxonomy): domain Bacteria; phylum Bacillota; class Clostridia; order Christensenellales; family Borkfalkiaceae; genus Coproplasma. The sequence continues at coordinate 2,791 of CAJLLH010000047.1, read as the reverse complement.
CGCCAGTAAAGCCGCATAACTTAAAAGAAGTCGTTATTGTTCCCGCAACCTGCGTCGCAGATGGTGAAAAGCTTATTTATTGCACCGATTGCGATTACAGCATAAAAGAGGGGATTTCTGCATTGGGGCACGACTATGCCTTAACCATTTTCGCGCCAACCTGTACGGAGCAAGGGTATACCGAACACGTGTGCAAGGTTTGCGGGCATAGTTATAAAGACTGTTATACACAAAAAACGGAACATATTTACAAGGTAACGGTAATCAGCCCTACGTGCACAAAAGGCGGGTGCACCCTGCATGAGTGCTCTGTTTGCGGTTACAGCTATACCGACGAGATAACCGAAGCTTCGGGTCATAAATATACGGTAACAGTTGTTCCGCCTACGTGTACCTTAAAGGGGTATACCGATTATAAGTGCGACGTTTGCGGCTACACCTTCCGTAATAATTATATAGACGAAACCGACCACGAATATGTGGCAAATATCGTTGCTCCAACCTGTACCGACCGCGGATATACCGAATACATATGTTCGGATTGCGGAAGAAGCTACATCGATGAAAATTCATATACCGAAACGGTGCCGCACGAGTTTGTTTCGGAAGTCATTTCCGAATCTACTTGCGCGGTAAACGGCGTAATCAGGCATACGTGTACCTGTTGCGGACTGATAACCGAAGAGCTGTTGCCGCTCAAACAACATAGTTACGGCGAGTGGGTGGAAGAATTGTCTCCTACTTGTACTCAAAGCGGCACGGCTGTGCAGTCGTGCATATATTGCGGCAGGCAGAACAGCGCCGTTATACCTGCATTGGGGCACGACTATGTTGAAATTAGCGTCGAACCCGATTGCGTGAACGAGGGATATACGCTTCACGAATGCTCGCGCTGTAAACTCAGTCATAAGGACGGTTTTGTTGAGGCTTTAGGGCACGATTACGGCGATTGGTATACCGTGAAGCCTGCTACGTGTACTGAAGAAGGCTCTGAAGCCAGAGTTTGCAGCGTATGCGGAGCGGAGGAGCTGCGCACTGTCGGCATTGCCGAGCATAATTACATATGTCATAAGATTGAGCCGAGCTGTACTGAGTCGGGTTATACGGAGTACGTATGCGCAGATTGCGGGGATAGTTATCTGCACGAATACATAGCTCCTCTCGGGCACGATATGTGCGAAATTGGGTCGGGATATCTTGAAAACGGGGCGGAATATACAGATTTCAGATGTTCGCGGTGCGGCTTCACGGAAAGAGTGGAATCGGAATTGCCCGCAGCAACGGAGGGACTTATTTATACGCTAAGTTCCGACGGCGACAGTTACACGGTATCTGGACTTGAAGCGGACAGCGCCGATACGGAAATAATTATTCCTGCGCAGCATAACGGCTTGCCGGTTCTTGAAATTGCCGCACAGGCGTTTAATGGAAATGCGCTGATAACCCGCGCAGTTCTGCCTTACGGGCTTAAGATTATAGGCAAAAGCGCATTTATGGACTGTACTGCTCTGCGGTCAGTAAATATACCGGAAACGGTGACAAATATAGGCACTATGGCGTTCAGAAATTGTACTTGCCTTGAAGACCTGCAATATGATGCCGTGTGCGTGGTAAGCGCGGTGACGGATATCTTCAGTTATGCGGGAGCGGAGGCAGAATTGGTGCTTACTGTTGGCAGTGCGGTTCAGTCGTTGCCTCCTTGCCTGTTCTTTTCTGTAAGCGGAAATAACTCTTCTATGCTTAAAGAAATAGTGTTCGAGGAAAACAGTTCGCTTAAATCCGTAGGTGAAATGGCATTCAGCGGTTGCAAATACATTAAACGGATTGAACTTCCGTCAACGGTAGAGGTGCTCGGCGACTGTGCGTTTGAAGGGTGCAGTAATCTGGAATATGCTTCAGTGCCCTCGAATGCGTCGGGACTTGACGACGCTTTTATCGGGGTAAGTTCTGATTTCGAACTTGATTTGAAGGTCGTGGCTGTCTCCGCTTATAAGGATATTTTATATTGCGCGGACTGACCGTTTTATATCCTAAAAAAGCCCTGTTTTTTATTTTTTATTATGGAAAAAATACTCTTAATTGTAGTAATTTGCTACAAAATACTTCAGAATTTACAAAAATCGGGGCTGTAATGAAAATTCGGACAAACTGCGCGTGTTTTAAATTTTCATTATAATTCTTGACTTAACGGGTTTATGGTTGTATAATCTAACCATAAGGGCGGGATATGCGCATGCAAAAAGCGCAGGCAAATAAACGCCCGTAAGGAGGATTTTTATGGCAAAAAGGAAAAGCTCCGGCAATAAGGTGGGTCTTATAGCCATAGCGATTATTCTGGTTATGCTTATACTTGCGATTGTAGGTGTATGCATTGATTGGCTTACTTTCAAGGGTGAAGCTATAGGCGGCGCCGTATCTTTAGATCCTGAAGGAATAAAGTTGTCTGAGTTGTTCGACAGCCTCGGCGAAGCCGAAAACGAAATAGGCGGCGCGTTCAAAACGATGGCGGCATTCGGCATTCTCACCGTAATACTTGCAGGTGCGACCACTATTCTTGCAGGTATCTGCAAGGTGCTCGGCTGGAAACTTTTCAGGTTCCTGCTTGTGATTGTAGCTATTGTATGCGTAGTAAGCGGTGTTGTAAGCATCATAACAAGCTTCACGTTCTGTGACAAGATCAGCCTTGACGGCGGATGGCTTGCAAAGGGTACGTATTCCCCCGCAATCGGCGCGTGGCTGACGGCAATAGGCGGCGCTCTTGCCGGTCTGTTCGGCGTATTTGCAGCCGTTA
>CAJLLH010000046.1 GCA_905207385.1 uncultured Eubacteriales bacterium | reverse complement strand
TGCCCTGCGCCACGCGCTTTATGAAATAAACTTAAATATCCTTTGTCAGCAGTACGTTTTTATAGAACAGCGCCATTTCTTCGCGCGTTTTAAAGTTTGCAAGGAACATTGTGTTGCCCATCGCCGCAGAAAGCGCGTCGGGAATGCGCTCTATAGCCTTTAAGTTTGCGCCGTACATATGAATTATATCCTCGTCGCTGTACTTGAACGGCTTGCCGTCGCGCCTTCCTGCAAACGCGCAGAAAAACTTTTCACCCGTGGCAACGAGGGTGCTGTCGTAAGCTATCATATCCGCCCAGATTTTATACACATCGGTGCTGTTGGCATAGTTCATCATATCGGGCGAGAAGCCGCCGCAAGGGCGCATATTAACTTCCAGCGCGATAACGTCGCCCTTTTTGCCGAGGTACTGGTCCTTTGTGAGGCGGAAAAATTCAAAGTGGACAAAGCGGCTTTTCACGCCGAACGCCTTAACCGTGCGTCTGCCCGCGTCGCGCACGTCGGGAGCAAGCTCGTTTACTATATAATAAATGCTGTTGCCGTTGGTGTTTACTATATCCATTATTGAATAAGGCGTAACGTTGCCTGTTTCAAAAACAGGTTCGCCGCGGCTGTCGATTATGGCGTCGTAAGAGTTGACCTCAGCTTCAACAAACTCTTCCATTATATATTCGACGGAAGGTTTGAAGTTGAAAAAGTTGTAAAGTTCTTCGTCGGAAGAAAGCTTGTACGTATCGTTTGCGCCCACGCCGTTGTCAGGCTTTACTATGACGGGGTAACCTACTTCTTCGATAAACTTTTTGCATTTCTCGGGCGAAGTAGCCATGCAGTAGCGCGCGGTAACAATGCCCGCCTTTTTATAGTATTCCTTCATGCGCGACTTGCACTTTACCTTTGCCATGTCCTCGGTTTTGAAGCCGCTTGTAACATTGAAATCCGTTCTCAGCCTTGCGTCCTGCTCAAGCCAGAATTCGTTGTTGCTTTCTATGTAATCTATTCTGCCGTACCTGAATGCAAAGTACGCCGCGGCGCGGTACACCTCGTCGTAGTTTGTAAGCGAATGCACGTAGTAATATTCGGTAAGGCTGAGTTTAAGTTCGGGCGAAAGATTTTCGTAAGGGCAGTCGCCCACGCCCAGAACGTTGAAGCCGTTGTTTTTAAGTTCGCGGCAGAACTTCCAGTAGTTGGTAGGAAAGTTCGGTGAAATGAAAATAAAATTCTGCATATCTGTTCTCCCTCCGCGCTTTCGCGCACAATTGATTACTGCGCCGCAACACTTTGCGCCCATGCGAGTTTTCAGAAACGACGCAACGGCTGCGGCAGATTGGGTTATTCTGGCCATATATGCGGGTCAATTAAAAAACATCGCGGTATATGCCGCCGTTTTTCTTTTGTAAAAATATATTGTCTGCGGCATATGTGCCGCCTTGTTGCATTTTACTATGCTTTCCGCGCGCCGCAAAAAGCTGAAAACTGTTTTCTTGCGCGCCTTTTTATGTATTCGAGCGAATTTTTACGCATTAAACTTTATTAATTGCGGCATATGTGCCGCCCTTTTTACTTTATGCGCAAAACGCGGGCTTGCTCAGTCGCCTAAAATTATAGGCAGAAAGTATGACGCCTGAATGAACCACCAGTTCCAGTCGTGGCACACGTCCCCGCCCCAGAAATCTACCCAGGCATTTATGCCCTTGCTTTTTAGAATTTCGCCGAACTTTTCGGTGCTTTCAAGCGTTTCGTTTTCCCACGCGCCGCGACCTACGCACAGAACTATTCTGCCCTCGTTATACTTTTGAATATAAGGGTGGTCTGCGGGCATGTTTGCTATGAACTGCTGGGGCGAGTTATTGTAAGTAAGGTCGTCGTGATAATCGCCGAAGCAGTATTCGTTTGTATAAAGTCCGCTCAGGCACAAAAGCGCGTCGAACACGTCGGGATAGCGGAAAAACAGCGTTGCGGCGTGAAGCGCGCCAAGGCTTAATCCTTCCGCCATAAAGCGAATTTCCCATCCGTTGGCTCTGGTGTTTATCTCTGAAAAGAGGGGCACGGCCTCCTCGATTATATACTTTATCCACGCCTCGTGCAGTTCAATGCGGCTGCGGGGGTCGCCCTCGCCGAACAGCGTCTGGTTGTCCAGACTGTCTATGGTGAAAACCTGTATGCGACCGTCCTCGATATACGGCGCGTAGACGTCGAGCATGCGGAGGTCCTCAAACTCGTAAAACCTGCCGCCCTGACAGGGTATTGCAAGCACGGGCTTGCCGCGCGTGCCGTAAACTTTATATTCCATTTCCCTGCCAAGATTTGAGCTGTAAAATTTGCCGTAACTTATCTGCATAAGGTCCACCTTAAAATAAAAAGCGGCGCGAAACTGCCTTACAAGCGCGCACGCGCCCTGTTAAAATTAAAAACACATAAGGCGCTGATGCTTCAAAGTCGCGCCTTTTTTCTTATTCGCCTTCGAAGCCGAGGGCGTTCATGAATACGGGTATCTGGCTCTGCCACGAAGCCTCGCAATGCGTTCCGCCGGGAACTATGCGCGAGGTAAGGTAAACGCCTTTTTTTATAAGCGCGGCAGAAACGTCGGCAAATATAGAGCGCTGCTGAAAGTGATTTTTGAATTCCTTGCTGCCGTAGTCCATGTAAAGCTGCGTTTCTCTGCCGAATTTTGCCTTTTCAAGAAATTCGGGGGTAGAGCCGCCCACCCATAAACTGGGCGAAAGCGCCGCGCCGCGCGCAAAATATCTGTTATACGCCGCCACGGCATACATAGTCATAAGTCCGCCCATAGAGCTGCCGCCGATTGCCGTATTGAGCCTGTCGGGCAACGTGCGGAAATTTTCGTCTATGAACGGTTTGAATTCGCCGACCAGCCAGTCCATATATTTTTTGCCCTTGCTGCGGATGAAAGAGCCGTTGGGCATATAGAAGTTTACGGGGGAATACTCCTCCAGCCTTCCGTTGCCCACGGTGTTGCATTCCACGGCGGCAATTATCAGTTTTGTGTTAGTATAATCAAGATAATCGCCAAGCCCCCAGCTTTTGCCGTACGTCGCCTCTTCGTCAAAAAAGAGGTTGTGTCCGTCGAACATGTACATTACGGGGTAGCGCCTTTCCTGCTCCTCTTCGTAGCCTTGCGGCAGGTAAACATACGCCCTGCGCGTGCGCTCGCCTGTAAGCTGCGGTATGGTTATATCCCATTCTTTTACCATAAAATCAAAGCCTCGTCAAAAAAGTATACCGCGCCCGCTTTTAAAGTTGCGGCAATAATATCTGTAAAAATGAATTGTGAATAGTTGCGGCATATATATGGGGCAATGCGCCCCGACGACGTAAAATTATTCAATCCTTAAGCCGATTAAGCGCGGCGCAAAATTTACAACGTTTCTTCGCGGGCAGAACCGCATTTTTCCTTTATGAAGGAAATAACGTCGCGGCAGACAGCTTCCTTGCAGAAATCGTTGAGTATTTCGTGTCGGGCGCCGGTATAAAGCTTAAGCCTTGCGTCCTTTACACCCGCTTTAATGTATTTTGAATATGTTTTTTCCACGCCCTTGCCGTAGTCGCCCACGGGGTCGTCCGTGCCCGCCACGATAAGAAGGGGAAGATTTTTGGGCGTATCTTCAAAAGCGCGCGCGGAGCACGCCTTGCTCATAATGCCGAACAGACCCGAATAACCGCCGCAGGTGAAGCCGAAACCGCAAAGTTCGTCGGCAATGTAGCCGTCGACATTGCCGTTATCTGAAGAAAGCCAGTCGTATGAGGTGCGCGCGGGCGCAAAGCGTTTGTTGTACGCGCCGAACGCGAGCTTGCCTATGAGCGGACTTTTATACCGTTTGCCCTTTATGCCGCCTATAAGGGAAGACATAAGCCGCGCAAACATCAGCGTAACCTTATCCTTATACCCCGTGCCCATGATTATCGCGCCGCTGAGCCCGCCGCCGTAGCGCGATATATATTCGCGGCAGAAAAACGAACCCATGCTGTGCCCCATGATAAAAAAGGGAACTTCGGGCGCCAGTTCAATCACGCGCAAAGTAAGCGAGCGGATATCCTCGAGCACGAGCTCTTCGCCGTTTTCGGGGAAGTGTCCGCGGTTCTTTTCGGGCGCGGTAAGTCCGTGACCCAGATGGTCTTCCGCACAGACGAGTATGCCCTCTTTTGCGGCACGTTCGGCAAACGGGGAATAGCGCGAAGCGTACTCCTCCATTCCGTGAATTATCTGCAAAACGGCGCGCACTTTGCATTCGGGACGCCATATTACGGCATGAACGGTATGTTTGCCGTCTGCTGAAGGATAGTAAATATCTTCCATAGTATACCTTTGGCGGACAACGCCGCCGATATTAAAAATAATTATATCACCGAGTGAAAATTTTTGCAACAAAAACTAATAAATATGCAACAAATGCGCGCGAACGCTCAACTGGGTGCATAAAGAGCCGAAAACGCTGTTTTTACCTTAAATATATTGGTTGAAAACGGAAAGATTATCCACGGAAATTTTACGTTCGCCGCGCTCTATTTCGTGCACGGTGCGGCATATTATGCCGTTGAGCGTTGCGGGGAAGCATACCCTTTTGCCGTATTCGCACACCACTCCGTTTATGAACTCAATTTCGCACAGTCTGCCCGCAGAGAGGTCGCAATACATGCCCGAAATTATGTCGCGGTGCTTTTTCATTGCCACGGGGATAATTAGGTATGAAATAAATTTTTTGAGCGCGGTGCGGTAACCTAAAATTTTAGCCACGTCGTGTCCCTGAACTTTTGCGGGCTTTATTTTGCAGGCTACGGCAACGTCGAAACATTCTTTGAGTATTGCCTGAGCAACTTTGCGGGCGTACTTATCGTCGCAAATCTGCCCGAAGGTAAGCCCCGTGATTGCCGAAACGCCCGAAAATGCGCTGTTTATGGTAAGTTTTGACCAGCGTGCGCCCAAGAAATTTTCTTCCACCGTTACTCTGCCCATAAGGCTTAGTAAACTTTTTACCGCTTCAAGCTTTTCGGAATTATTATAAATTGTGCCAAGCGCGAACTCCAGCGCGTCCGTTCGTGTGGTAAGCTTTGCCGCGCCGCGACCCAGAAAAGTTGCGCCCCAGGAAACGGCACAGCCGCAACAGCGGTCTTCGCCGACAACCTGAGCAACCGAAGGTTCGGGCAGACCGTTCTGCGTTGTGCATATTATGCCGTCCTCGGCGACATACGGCAACAAAAAGTTTAAAATTTCTTTATTGTTGCGCTGTTTTGTCATAAGAAATATCACGTCGTACCTGCCCTGCATCTCCTCGGGCAGAAGCGCAGAAACGGGCACGGTGAATTCCGTCGCGCCGCAGACGCGCGCGCCCTCTGACTTAAGCGCGGCAACGTGCTCTTTATTGTGCGAAATAAGGTCTATGTTTCCGCCGTTTTTTGTTATGTATGCGCCGAGCACAGTACCCATTGCGCCCGCGCCGTATATGGCAGCCCTCATATGCTTTTCTCCTTAAAATTTAATTTCCCTTTATATATATCCGAATCATAATCAGACTTAAGCAATGCGTACAGTCCGCAAATATAGCGTTATTTGCGGCATAGTGCGCGGTGTTTTTTACTTTTCTTTTCCGGTTATAATCTTTTTAAGCCCGCGGAAAAATTTTCCGTTGCAGATATCGGTGAACCCGTGCGCTCTGGCAAGGTTGAACCCCGCCACCTGCATTGCCGCGCGCACTGTTATGTAGCGGAAGGAAAGCAGAGCCGTCTGCTTTTTGCTTGTGCAGTAGAAGTCGGCAATTTTGTATATAAGTCTGCCGATTGCGCCCTTTGCGTTTTTAAGGTCTATAAGCGGACTTTCCATAGTTACTGTAACGCGGCCCTTTTTTGCGCGGTTTTCGCAACTTTTGCTTGCAAGTTGTTCTGCGGCGCGCACTCCGCTTATTATATTTTCGCGCTCGACTGCGCCGAAGCCGACATTTTCGGGCGTTTCGCCGTTTATTGTTATAACGTCTTCAAGGCGGATATCGCGCGATGACGAACCTACCTGAACGCCGTACTGACCGGAATATACCATAAAAGAGCCGATATTTGCGTCGAATGCGCTGAAGGACGACCTGCAAAGAGGAATGAACACAACGCGTTCTTCGCCCGCTTCGAGGTACACCTTTTCGTACGCGGCGAGTTTTCTGACGGGATAGGCAAAGCCGCAGTCGGGCGGGCAGATGTAAACCTGTACCACCTCTGCACCCGCGCACGCGCCGATATTTTTTATTCTGAAAGCTATTCCCCGCTCGGTTGCAGAAAGGCGGGAATATTCAAAAGTTGTGTAAGAAAGACCGTGCCCGAACGGATATTTAACTTCAAGCCCCGCGGCGTCGTACCAGCGGTAACCCACAAAAATATCCTCTTCGTAGCGGCATATGTAGGGGTCTGAAGCAAAAAGTTTTGCGCAAGGAACATCTTCGTACCTTACTGGGAAGGTTTCTGCAAGCTTGCCGCAAGGATTTTTGTCGCCGCATAAAAGCTCGGCGACAGCCGTACCCGTGCCCGCACCAGTGAGCGGCATGTACAGCACCGCGGAGCAGAGCGCGTCCCACGCCATATCCACAGCCGAACCGCTGCAGAGCACTACGACGGGTCTTACGCCCGCCGCGGCAAGTCTTTGCAAAAGTTCAAGCTGGCAGACGGGCAGCATAAGGCTGTCTCTGTCCGCGCCCTCGGCGTCTTCGCGGTCGGTAAGACCGAGAAAAAGTATTGTCTGGCGCGAACTTTGGGCAAGCTTTACGGCGCGCTTTAAAAGTTTTTCGTTGCGCTTGCCGCTGCGCTCGTAACCGCGCTCAAAGCCGCTTAAATCAAATTTTTGCGAAATGCACCCTACAATATCATCAATATGCTGCGGTGTAACCTTTGCCGAACCGCCGCCCTGAATATGCGGATTTGCTGCAAGGTCGCCGATAAGCGCCACGCGCGAACCCTTTGTTATGGGAAGAACGCCTTCGTTTTTTAAAAGAACGGCGCACTGCGCCGCTGCGCTGCGCGCAAATTCAAGGTGCTCCTTTTCATCGTATTCAGATTTTTCAGTAAAGGCGTACCTTTCGCCGAACCTTTTTAACCTGTCAAGGCAGGCATAAACGTCGTTTTCGGTAATTTTTCCGTTTGAGAGCGCCGCTTCAAGCTCCTCGGGCGTAAAATTGCAGCAAGGCATTTCAATATCCTGACCCGCCGCAACGCCCGCCGCGCGGTCGGAAGTGCCCGTCCAGTCGGAAACGACTATGCCGTCGAAGCCCCATTCGCCGCGCAATATGCCCGAAATAAGCCAAGCGTTTTCCGAACAGTATGTGCCATTGAGCTTATTGTAAGCCGTCATTACGGCGGAAACGCCGCCCTCCTTTACCGCCGCTTCGAACGCGGGCAGATAAATTTCGCGCAAAGCGCGCTCGGAAACCTCGCTCGAGCAGACGTTGCGCGCCAGCTCGCGGTTGTTGCAGGCAAAGTGCTTTACGCACGCCGAAACGCCCTTGCTCTGCACGCCCTTTATGTACTCAGCGGCAAGTCCGCCCGCAAGAAAGGCATCTTCCGAAAGGTATTCAAAATTTCTGCCGCAAAGGGGGTTGCGCTTTATGTTAACGCCGGGGCCGAGCAGCACGTTAACGCCGAAGGCGCGCGCTTCTTCGCCCAGTCTTTCGCCCATGGCGCGGGCGAGCGATTTATCCCACGAGCTGCCCACCGCGGCTAGGCAAGGAAAACAGGTTGCGGGCATTGCGCCCGAAAGTCCGAAGTTATCTGCCGCGCCGACCTGAGTGCGCAGACCGTGAGGGCCGTCGGAAAAGCGCACCGACGGTATGCCGAGTTCGGGCGCGGGCATGGAAGTCCAGAAGTCGCGACCCGTAAGAAGTTTTAATTTTTTATCTGCGCCGCCAGCGGCGCTTTTTGCTTTGTTTTTCATATATTTCATTTTATCACAGCGGCGGCGCGATTGCAATATTAAATTTGATTTCGACGCGGCATATATGCCCGCTATTGCCGATACTGACGCATTTTTTGCGCGGCGGAGCAAATGCGCAAAAAAAGACGCTCTTAAAATAATATAAATGCTGAACATTAATTGCGCATAAAGAAAAACAAAAAGACCATACTTATTTGCAAGGAGAAATATTTATGGTAATTGCAAATTTTTTAGCCTATATTCTCTGCATTATAGGCGCGCTTAACTGGGGTCTTTACGGCATATTCGACTTCAACCTTGTAAGCTGGATTTTCCAGGGTCCCAGAACGGCGGGTTCGATAACTGTGTACGTTATAATTGCCGTTGCCGCGCTCTGGCTTATACTTTCGCCCATCATTACGGGCTGGGGCTTAAAGCTTTCGCGCAATGACGATATGCACGAAGAAAGAGCGCACAGATAATTTCTGCACCTGAACGTACAAAAGAATGCGTGCGGGCGCGGCATAAAGCTG
>CAJLLH010000045.1 GCA_905207385.1 uncultured Eubacteriales bacterium | reverse complement strand
GCGGCGGCGCTTTATTATCAGTAAATTCCGGGCAAATCGTTAAGGAACAGAACGGTATCGCCGCGCTCCAGAACCTTTTTAAGCTCTGCCTGAGCGTCCTTGAGCGTTGCGCGAACCATAAGTTTTTCCGCATCTCCGCCCGCTTCAAGGTAGCCTTCTTTTACGGGCGTAACAAGCGTATCGCCCACAAGAATTACAAGGTCTAAACCGGCGAGGAGCTTGCCGAATTCTTTATTTTCCGTTTCCTCGAGTATGCCGAGTTCGACAATTCCCGGGGTAACCACAATCTTTCTTCCGCCGAATGCGCGCAGAACTTCAAGCGCGGCGCGCGCACCCTTTACGTTGGCGTTGTAGCCGTCGTCAAGAATGTTTATGCCGTTAGACTGCGTTAGCTGAAGTCTGTGTTCGACAAAATCAAGTTCCTCTGCCGCCTCGGCGATATCCTTAAGGCTTACGCCCATTTCGTAAGCGAGCTGAGCGGCAAGACCTATGTTAAGCGCGCAATGCGCACCGAGAAGTTTTGTCGTAACGCGCATGCTTTCTCCGCCCAGAGTGAGCGTGAACGACGTGCCGCCGCACCCCGCGGAAATATCCGACACGCACGAGCAGCTTTCCGAAGGGCAGGGACTTTCGGCAAAATATTCGGCGCAGTCCGCCGCAATGAACGCCTTTTTGCGCGTTGCCGTAAGTATTTCGCCCTTGGCTTTTATTATATTCTGCAAGCTTTCAAAAGTTTCCAGATGCTGTGCGCAAATGCCCGTTATAAGCGAATAATCGGGCGGGCAGATTGCGCAGAGTTCGGCTATATCGCCTACGTTGCGCGCGCCCATTTCGGCAATGAACACGTCAAAATTTTCAAGGTCGTTTGCGTTAACGGCAAGCGATATGCCTATGGGAGTATTGTGCGAACGAGGGGTTGTGAGCACCCTGTACTTTTTGCCGAGCATTGCGGCAAGAATGTTTTTGGTGCTGGTTTTTCCGTAACTGCCCGTAATTCCCACCACAGTTATTTCCGACTGCGCTATTTTGCGCGTAGCTTTTTTGATATAAGTGCGGTTGTGCGGCACTTCGTAAATTTTGGCAACGCTGTTGGAAAGGCAGATTACAGGCAGCAAAAGCAGGGGCAAAACCGCCAGCGGGCAATACCTTAATACGGTGAAAAGGTCATTTTCCCAGACCTCTGCCGCAAAATTAAGCAAAGTTATTATTATATAAGATATGAGCGTGCTGACGAAAAAGAGCACGACTTCAAGCCTTTTGAAACGCTTGGTGCGCACTGCGGGAACGCGGAGCGCTATTTTGAAGTCGGCATAAATATACAGCGCAAAAAATATGGCGTAAGGCACGAGTCCTATAAGAGCCGCCCACTTGCCCGTAAAGGAAAAGCAGAGCGAAACTATAGCCGAAGAGAGAACGCAAAGCATGCCGAGAAGGGCAAGCCGTTCAAACGACATATTGTTGCGCTTGCGCGCCCAACGCATAAGTTTTACGCCCGAATAGTTAAAGCCCTGAAGCGCGCCCAAAAGTTTATTGGACGAAAGCGTAAGCAGCGCGCCGAACCACAGCGCTATAAGTATGCATTCTATTGTTTTTCCTACGGAAATGAATATACCCATTATTTCTCCCGTTCGCCCAGCAAAAAGGCGATGACTTCAGAGTTGAATTGTTTATAGTTCTGCGAAAAGCAGAAATGCCCTCCGCTTATTGTTACAAGCCGCGCGCGCTCTATAGCGTCGGCAAAAATGCAGCCCTCTTCCGCCGCAGGCGTAACCCCGTCCTTATCGCCGTAAATTAGCAGAGCGGGCGATTTTATTTTTGCCGCGTCGGCACGCAAATCTTCGTTGACTATTTTTTTATAACTTTCGCGCATCAGCGGCGAAAGCTTTCTGTATTCTTCGCTGCCGAACCTTTTTTCGGCAAACGCGGGCGCAATTTTTTTTACCGCGCGGTATAGCGCGACTTTGGCTTTGTACGCGCGCGTGCGCGGCTTAACCAGTCCCGCACCGCCCGTTATAACCAGTTTATCCACCGCGTCCGCCCGACGGGAAGCAAGCTTTATTGCCACCCTTGCACCGAAAGAATGCGCCACGATATGCGGCGAAGAAAGCCCCGAGGCCGAAATAAATTCTTCAAGCCAGTCGGCATAATCGGAAACAGACCAGGCTTCGGGCAGCGGCGATGATGCGCCAAACCCGGGAAAGTCGGGTGCGGTTATGCGGAAATACTTTTTAAGTTCTGAAATATTGTAGTAAAAACTTTCTTTGCTGGACATATATCCGTGCAGAAAGAGCACGTCTTTGCCTTCGCCTTGTTGTAAAACAGAAATATGAAGATTGTCGGTAAAAATACAATTACCCCTTGAATATGCCTGAACCAACGCGATTTAAGCGCGTTAAAAATTTATAAATCTCTGACCATTACAAGGCAGTCTTCGCCGTTTGTGTAATATCTGGTGCGGGCGTAAACGCCCTTGAAACCGTGCTTTAAATAGAGGCTTATCGCGGAGGCGTTGGAAACGCGCACTTCAAGAAAAACTTTTGCAGAACCCCTTTCGCGCGCGGCGGATACAAGTTCTTCAAGAACGGCTCCGCCGAAGCCGCAACGCCTGTAACTTTCGCAGACGGCAATATTATCTATATCCGCAGTATCGTAACCTATTGTAATGCCGCCGTAGCCGGCAATTTCGCCGTTTTCTTCGCAAAGGACGCCTACAAAATTTTCATTTTCAAAGCTGTCCGCAAGCATTCGGTAGCTCCAAGGTTCCTGCGGAAAATACTCCTTTTCCAGCTCGGATATTCTTAAAATATCTTCGTACTTCCAGCGGCGGAGCGTCATTTGCGCCCCTCCTCCGCCTGAGATTTGCGCACGTACAGCGCGTGAACTTCGCCGAACGGCGCGCCGCATTCAAGCTTTTTTGTTACGGCGGGCAAAAGACATTCTCCCGCATTGAGCGCGGTATATCCCGAAAGTTCAAGCGGCTGATAGCCGTACAGCGGAATATTTAAAGCCGAAAGAGTTTCGCCCGAAAGATAATCGGGGGTCTGCATAACCCCGTTTACAAAGCGGCAGGCATAATAATGCCCGTGCGCCGCGTCTATGACAACGCAGAAATCGGAAGCTTCTACATTATATGCTATCAGTTCGAAAGCCGTGAGCGGCATAAGCGGCTTGCCTGCCGCAAGCGCAAAACCCTTTGCCGCCGAAATGCCTATGCGTATGCCGGTAAACGAACCCGGACCCGTTACCGCACAGAAAAAATCGCAATCTGCGGGGGTAAGAGCTGCCTCGTCGAGCGCCTTTTCAACCTCGCCCATAAGCATGACCGAATGCCTCAAAGCGCAGTCGCCAGTGTGGCGGAGAACTGTTTTACCGCCGTTTACGGCAAGAACGGTAAGATAAGAAGAGGCCGTATCCAACGCAAGAAATTTATTCATTTTTTAACCTCCCGTCAAGCCGCAAAAAGGCAAAAATAAAACTGCCGTCATGCAGAAAAATTACAATTAAAGCAAATTGAGCGGCATATATGCCGCAATTAACTTACGCAATATTATCAGTAAATAATTTCGCGCACGTCCCCTTCCCGCTTGTTTATGGTTACGCGTTTGCAATTTTCGGGAAGAACATCGGCAATATTTTCCGCCCACTCCACAAGGCAGACGCCGTTACCGTAAAAATAGTCGCACAGTCCGAGAGCTTCTGCCTGCATGCCCGAAGACAGACGGTAACAATCATAGTGATAAAGCTTGCCGTCGTAGTCGTTCATATAGGCATATGTAGGGCTTAACACCTCTTCCTTTATGCCAAGCCCCAAGGCGACGCCCTTGGCAAAAACCGTTTTGCCGGCGCCCATATCGCCGTTTAAAAGAACTACGTCGCCCCCCTTTAAAGAGCGCGCGTATTCCTCGGCGAAGATTATTGTTTCTTTTGCGGAGTGTGAAATAAAAACTGCCATACGCATACATTATAACGCGCACGGCAGTTTTTTGCAATTAAATTGATATTTGAATTTTAAAGCGGCTTAAAACGCGCTTTGCCGCGCACGGAACTTATGCAAGGAAGTACCTTAAAAGCACTCCTCCTATAAGAAGCAATACTACTCCCGCGCATACGGCTATGCGGATGATAAGGTTCTTTTTTGCAACCGCCTCGCACTCGGAAGACGACTGCTCTCCGGAAGACGCGCACTGTTTTGACGCAAACCTGTCGTTAAGTCTGTTTATGAGCACCGATATGCGCTTATATACGGGCAGCGTTACAAGCACGGCGATAAGGCAACGCATAAGGTTGAAAGGCAGAACGGATATCCAGAGATAGAAATTATAGAAAGTTTCCTTAGTTACGCCGTCGCCGAAAAGCGCCTGCATGGGAGCTATGAGTTGGTTCCAGTCGCCGCCGAAGAAAAGCTGAAGGTAGAACGGAACGAGTATGAGCCAGTTAGCAAGCACCGAAAGAGCTACCGAGCAGAGAGTGCCCGCAGACATTCCGATAAGCGCGCCTTTGAAAGTGCGGTTGCGCTTGTAAATAAGCCCCGCGGGAACGACGAATGCAAGACCTATTATAAAGTCTGCAAGCTCGCCGACGAATATAGTGCTTGTGCCCTTTATGATAAGCTTTACAAGAATTTTTACAAACACTATTATACCGCCCGAAAGAGGGCCGAGAGCAAAAGTGCCTATAAGCGCGGGGATATCGGAAAAGTTAAGTTCCAGCCAGAAAGGGAACGCCGCCGCTATGGGGAAGCCGAATGCGTACAGCACGCCTGCCAGAGTTGCGAACATTGCGATTACTGCAATGCGCGTTGCGGTAAAAAACTGTTTAGAGCTTTTTTCCATAAGTTTTAAGAACTCCTTGAAAATTTATTTTTTAAAGTCGTTCTTCTGCCCCGCGATATAAATAAACGCGCCCGAAATATACTTTTCGGGCGCGCAAAAAAGCGGTTTGATAAAATAATTCTTTTACCATCCGGACTGTACCGTCGGTTTCGGAATTTCACCGAATCAGGAAAAAGGCGTTGACCCTTTTCGTCGCAGACTTATGCAAAAGCAATCACTGCCGGTGGGGAATTTCACCCCGCCCCAAAGAATAACTTTAAATTGTAGATTAATTATATAGCTTAATTTTTTTAATGTCAACAACATTATACAGCTTTTTATTAAAAGACGTTATGCTTTTAAGCTGCCAGATTATGCCAATAAGCATTCAATGCCGTATTTACAGTCAGCGGCGCGGCTTTTTGCCGTGCCCGAAAGTCTTGCCCGTAACGGCTTTTCGGGCTTTCGGCGCTACTCCGCCTGCATTGCCGCCATACACTCTGCCGCCCTTCGCAGCAGCTTTATCGGCATTCGTTTTGTTCTTTTTAGCGGCAACCGCAGCTCCGCCCGACGCTTTATATGTGTGCGCGGCGGGTTTGCAGAAAGCTTTGCCGTCGCCTTCGGGACGGATAAGGCAATGCTCGCCGTAACCTATAAGGTCGCGTCTGCCCGCTTCGATAAGCGCGTCGCGCACTATCTGATAGTTAGAAGGCTTGCCGTACTGCATAAGCGCGCGCTGCATCATCTTTTCCTTTTTGCTTTTAGGCACATATATGGGCTGCATTGTGTCGGGGTTGACGCCCGTGTAATACATGCACGTGGATTTTGTTGACGGCGTAGGGTAAAAATCCTGCACTTGTTCGGGCATATACCCTATCGATTTTAAATACAGCGCAAGATTTATCGCGTCCTTGAGCGTACAGCCGGGGTGCGAAGATATGAGGTACGGCACGAGATACTGCTTCTTTTTAAGCTTTTCGTTTATGGCGTCGAACTTGCGCTTGAATTCAAGGTAAAGCGAAAACTGTGGTTTGTTCATGCTGCGCAGAACATCGTCGGAAACGTGCTCGGGCGCAACCTTAAGCTGTCCGCTTATGTGATGCCCGCACAGTTCCTTCAAAAAGGCGTCGGACTTGTCGTACATAACGTAATCGTAGCGTATTCCCGAGCGGATAAACACTTTTTTTACGCCTTCAAGACTTCGCAAAGTTTTTAAAAGGTCTATATATTCCTCGTGCGAAACTTCAAGCGAAGGACATTTTTGCCAACCTATGCAATTGCGCGTAGTGCATACGCCTTTTGTGTGTTGCTTGGAACAAGCGGGGTCCCTGAAATTAGCCGTAGGGCCGCCCACGTCGTGAATATAACCCTTAAAATCTTTGTCCGCGATTAATTTTTTCGCCTCTTCCACTATGTTTTGCTTGCTGCGCTTCTGCACTATTCTGCCCTGGTGGTACGTTATGGCGCAGTAATTGCAGTTGCCGAAACAACCCCTTACCGACGTAAGCGAAAACTTTACCTCCTCTATCGCGGGCACGCCCTTTTTATACATAGGGTGATACGTGCGCTCGTACGGAAGATTATACACCTCGTCCAGCTCGCTTTCGGAAAGAGGAAACTGCATTTTGTTCTGAACTACGCATATATTGCCGTGTTTTTGTATAAGAGTTTTGCCCGCGTAAGGGTCGTTGTTTTCCGCCTGGCGCTTGAACGCCTTTACGTATTCCGTTTTATCGCGCGAAACGTTTTCAAAAGACGGGCAGAAAATCGCCTGACCGCACTCCGCATCGCTTTTGAGCTTTTTAGAAAGCTCTTCATAGGGCGCGGCGTAGCACGTACCCCTTATATCGCGCAGTTTATTTACGGGAATGCCCTTTTTAATGGCTTCGCAAATTTCTTTTATCGGGCGTTCGCCCATTCCGTAAATAAGAAGGTCCGCCCCGCTGGATATCAATATGCTCGGCAGAACCTTATCTGCCCAGTAATCGTAGTGCGCGAATCGCCTTAACGATGCTTCTATGCCGCCTATAACCACTGGCACGTCGGGAAAAAGCCGTTTGAGTGCAGAACAATATACGTCCACGCAGCGGTCAGGACGTCTGCCCGGCACGCCGCCTTCGCTGTACACATCCTTTTTGCGCCGTATTTTTGCCACAGTATAGTTGTTGACCATACTGTCCACAACGCCGCCCGAAACAAAAAACGCTGCGGCAGGCGCGCCGAACTTCATATAGTCCGCGTCGCACTGCGGCTGCGGAATAATGGCTATTTTAAGCCCCTCACTTTCAATAAGGCGGGAAACTATTGCGTGACCGAACGAAGGATGGTCAACATAGGCTTCGCCGATTACATAAATTATGTCCGCCCTTCCGCCGAGCTCTTCTTGCGTTACCGGTAAAAACATCTCTGCCCCTTTAATAAATTATAGCATTTTTTGCCATCGGCACGCACATATATGCCGATTAATGCCGTCTGCCGCATTTTTTTGCATACATTAGCCATAAAAACAGCTTAAGCTTGCGCAATAAAAAAAACAAAAAATAAACAGCGCGCAAAACATTTTAAAAACGAGTATATTATACGACTTTTATGCCGAAGTGTCAATACAGCCGCGGCGCACAAGAACTTAACATCAACGCTTTTGCAGAATAGTACCTAAAAAAGCGCAACAGTTTTTTAATATTTTTGTGAAATTATCCGCCGACAGGTGTACGCCTATTGTATTTCAAGTTAAAATGTGCTATGATATATTCAGACGGACGGTTAGTCCCTTAACTATGCAGGAGGAAATGATGAAAATTAAAATAACTTCCGACTCCACTTGCGACCTCGGAAAAGAACTCGAAGAAAGATATGGCGTGGGCGTTATACCCCTTTCGGTTATATTGGGCGATAAAATTTACAGCGACGGCGTGGATATTACCCCCCAACAGATTTTTGATTTTGTGGCTGAAACAAACACGTTGCCCAAAACAGCCGCTTGCACCGAAGAAGCCTACGCTGAACAGTTTGAAAAATACCTTGAGGATTATGACGCCGTTATTCACTTCAACATATCCTCCAAAGCGTCCGTAACGCACCACAATGCCGCCGAAGCTGCCAAACGGTTTAATGGGAAAGTTAAAGTTGTGGACAGCCTTGCCCTTTCCACGGGTCAGGGGCTGCTCGTGCTTAAAGCGTGCGACCTTGCCGCTGCGGGAAAAACTCCCGACGAGATAGTTGCCGAAGTTGAAGCGCTGAGACCGAAAGTAAATACGTCTTTCGTACCCGATTCGCTGGAATACCTGCACAAGGGCGGAAGATGTTCGCTTGCCGCGCTTATGGGCGCAAAAGTGCTTAAACTGCACCCTATGATAGAAATGGCTGACGGTCAGCTTTACGCTTCAAAAAAATATATGGGCGGACTTACAAGGTGCCTTAAAAATTATGTAAGCGACCTTGCAAAAGAATACCCCCGCTATGACAAAACGCGCTGCTTTATAACGCACAGCTGTTGCGAAAAAGACGTTGTGGACATGGTTCGCGGTTTGGTTGAAAGCACATTTGTATTCAACGAAATACTTGAAACAACCGCAGGCTGCGCCGTTACGGGGCATTGCGGCAAAAACACGCTGGGCGTGCTCTTTATCGCCGAATAATCAGGCGGATCAAATAAAACAGGCTATGAATTGAGCGGCACATATGCCGAAACTATTTAATTATACGCATAACAAAACAGCC
>CAJLLH010000044.1 GCA_905207385.1 uncultured Eubacteriales bacterium | reverse complement strand
TCTGCCGTAACCTTTTTATGCGATTTTCTGTAATCGAGAAAACTGAGTACGCCGAACGCCGCTCCGCCTATAACAATCAGTCCGTCTATGACGCCTACTATGGGAACCCACCAGGCAAACACGTCTTTCTTGTTGCCGATGAAGGTTGAAAGGTCGAGTCCCGTAGCCACCTGAGCGGTGTACTTTGTTTCAAGATAGCAGTACATTATATTTTTAGCCGCCTTCTGCAAAGCTATTACCGTTGTAGCGCTCTTCTGGTCGCCGAAGTAACTGGGTCTGCCGTTAGGGTCAAGCATGAGGTCGTTGCCCGCGCGTATGCATTCGTCCGCATCGTGCACAACGCCCGCGTTGTAATAGTCGGTTATAACCGCGCCCTGGAAGCCCCATTCGTTGCGCAATACTGAGGTGTTCAGCGATGAAGAACCCGAAGCGCGAACCGTACCGACGCGACCGTAAGAAGTCATTATGGCGTTTGCTCCGCCCACTTTTACGGCGATTTCATAGGGACGCAGATAAATTTCGCGCAAGGCTTGTTCGTTGCAGAACTGATACATGTGCGTTCTGCCCGTTTCGTTTTCGTTGAGGGCAAAATGCTTTATCCAGCAGTATACGCCGTTTTCCTTGCAGCCGTACACGGTATAGGCGCACATTATGCCTGAAATGTAGGGGTCTTCGGAGTAGTATTCAAAGTTTCTGCCGTTGAGCACGTTGCGGTGAATGTTTACCGCAGGGCCGTACAAACCGTCTACGCCCAAAGCGTTGCCTTCAGCCGACAGGGCGAGTCCGAAACGATATGAAAGCTTCCAGTCCCAGGTAGACGCTATCAGCGTTTCGCAAGGGAAATTAGTAGCGCTTTCAGTACCGCCGCCGCTGCCCGTTATAAGACTGTTGAAGCCGCAGGGACCGTCTTTGTCAACCGCGCCGGGTTTGCCTACGGAGTCAATTCGCTGAGTGCCAAAACCGCCGCCCGCTGACAGCATGTACAGGTCGTTAAGGCTCATCTGGCTTACAAGCTGGTCCCACTTTTTATCTTCGTAGGGCACAAGCCCGTATGTTTTGTTGCCGTCTTCATCGAGAACGGGGTTGCCCGCCTCGTCCTTTACTTCGTATATGAAATCAAGCAACTGGTAATCGGTTTCTTTTGAATCGTATGCGGGCATTACATCGCTTTCAACGACTTTGGGAGTATTTACCACATACGTTTCCTTATAGAATGTGGTATCCATCATCGAAGGGTAATCCACAAATTCGGGGAACGTTCCTTCAAAGTCTGCGCGCGTCATGTATTCGAACGCGTAAGGCGTGTCGCTGCCGTCAACCGAGTAAGCCTTGGAAGAATCGGACAGCGCATTTTCCTGCGTGACGGAGGACGCGCCCGAAACGGGGTTGGTATAATTGGTAAATCTGTTTTCGACTTTTTTGCCCGTCACGGGGTCGTTTTCTACCTTATACCCGTCCTGCGGCACGCTGTAAGAAAGCGTTGCGCCGTAAAGACCTTCAACTTCGGCCAATTCATGGGCATTATTGCGCAGACTTAAAACATAGTCGCCAATTCC
The DNA here is from genome assembly GCA_905207385.1 of uncultured Eubacteriales bacterium. GTDB lineage: Bacteria > Bacillota > Clostridia > Christensenellales > Borkfalkiaceae > Coproplasma. The sequence continues at coordinate 6,989 of CAJLLH010000044.1, read as the reverse complement.
TCCCTCAATTTCATAACCCATAAAGCCGTTGTTGTTTGAATCGTATACATCGTAACTTGCAAAGTCGGTTACTTTTACAGAGAGGGTAAGCATTTCGCCCTCACCGGGTTTTAAAAGCCCGGTCTTTGCAAACGCAACCAGTTTAACCGAAGGTTTTTCAATGCTGCCCGCTTTGTATGGAGGTTCAAGATACAACTGAACGACTTCCTTTCCTTCGCGTTCGCCCGTATTCTGAACAAATACTTCTACCTTTATCTCGTCGTCCATGCCGAGAGTTGCGCCCGGCGCTATGGAAACATTTTCAACCGACCACGAGAAATCCGTATAAGAAAGTCCGTAGCCGAAGGGGAACTGAACAACGTCTTCATAACCGTTTTCAATATCCCATCTTTCTTTGGCAAAATCACTTGTCCAGAAACCTTCTTTATCGGCGGTTTCGTACCAGTAATAACCCATATACACGCCTTCGGCGTAGTCAGATATATAAGCTTTTTCACTGCCGGATGCGTTTATAGTATGCGTGCCGTCCACACCGGCGTTAGCCCAAGCCGCAGCGGTAGACAAATCGTATGCCCACGTATCTACCGTCCTGCCCGAAAAGTTAGCCTTGCCTGAAAGCAAATTGCCAAGGGCGGGCGTGGCTTTGGAGCCGGGAGCATAAATTGCTATGGCTGCATCTATTTTGTCGTTTTCAAGGAAACCCGCTTCCATTACGTTGGTAGTGTTGAATATGACTATTACCTTGTCGAAATTGGCGGTTACCTTTTCAATCATAAGGTCTTCGAGCTTGCTCGTCTGCGAATACATTCTGGTAGGATCACGCTTGCCGCTAAGGCTGAGCTGATAGCGCGGAAGATCAGACGTTTCGCCGCCCCTTCTGCCGAGCACTATCAGAGCAGTATCCGAAAAAGACTTTGCATTGTTCATTAGCTCGGTTGTATAAAAGTCCTCGTCGCCTTCGGGAAGTTTGTAATAGTCCCAGCCTTCGCGTCTGTAAGACATGGCGTTATACTTTTCGGCAAGTTCTTCGTTTATTTCAAACCCCGATTGCCTTAAACCTTCGTATATGGTTGTAATATCCGTATCGGTGCCGCCGCCGCTGCCCGCGCCCTGATGCACGAAGCCGTTATCGCAGCCGCTCCAGCCGAATACGTTAAGCTTTTTATTGTTTTCAGCCAACGGCAGAGTTCCGTTGTTCTTAAGCAACGTCATGCCGTCTTCACCTATCTCCACGCAGAGCGCGGCACTGGTTTCCGACGCGTTGTCCACAGCCACCTCGTCCACCTCTACGCCCGAACCGCAAAGTGCGAGCGTAATGGTGCCCGAGAAGGAGTAAAGTACATAGTTGGCAAAAACCATAACTACCAGAACCAATGCTACCAGAGAATATTTTACAGAAAGACGTTTGCCTCCGACCAGAAACCCGCCGCCTGCCTTCGCCTTGCGGGCGGTTACGCCCAAGATAACCGCGGCGACAATTATTCCGACAATGGCTATGGCGGTAATAATTACAAACGCGAGGTTATCTTTGATGAATTGCACTAAAATCGGATTCATAAAGTAATCTCCTGTTCATTTCAAAAAATGCAGGGCTTTCTTTAATTACTCGTGTATAAAGAAGTATTCGCCCATCGAACCTTCCTGCTCGTTGCCGGGTTTGGTAAGCAGGGTTTTCAAATCTCCCGACATCTGCTCTGACGTCATCGCCGTAGTGTCGCTTGCGCCAGGCGTAGTGTTTTCGCTTAAAGTAGAATACCAGCCGTCAGTTACGGCGAAAGTTATCGAAGGGATGCTTCTGCTGTTGTAGAAAGCATTTCCGCCAAAGAACTTAAAGTTTTCGCCAAATTCTACGGGAGCGGCTATGTTTACGCAGTAGTAGAATGCTTCTTTGCCAAGATATTCAAGATTCTTGGGGAAGTTAGCTATTGTGATATAGAACGAACCCCAGAACGCGTTTGCTTCGATGCGAGTTATGGAATCGGGGAAATATAAATCTTTTATTGCCGTGCAGTCAAAGAACGAACCGTCGCCTATCCACGTCATTCCATCCGGAAGAATTACCGTTTCAAGCTCGTGATTTTCGCGAAGGAAACCTTTGGGAATACCGGTTTGTCCTGCAGGGAATTTTACCAGTTTGAACCCGCATGCCTGGAATGCTTCTTCGCCCGAAAGAGGGTCGAAAGGTCCGCCGAATGTTACGTCGGTCAGCTGAGCATCGCCAGAGAAAGCTTTTTTGCCTATTGTGGTTACCGTGGAAGGTATGGACACGCTGCGGATAACGCATTTTACAGTGCCCGCATCCAGATTTTCCTGATTATATCCGCTGAAAGCCTGTTCGCCTATCTCCGTTACAGGCAAACCCTGATATACGGTAGCTATTTCAAAGTGCGAATCGGTAGCCGAATCCTTGGGACCTATAGCTATGTAGGACTCGCCGTCATCTGAAAGCATATAATCTATATTATCCGTACCGCCTACAGTTATTTTCTGTGCTTCAATCTGCTCGCCGAGGCGCTTTACTTCCTCTTCGGCCTCTTTAAGCTTCTTTTCAGTTTCGGTCAGCTGATTTGTAAGTTCCTCTATCTTGGCTGCGCTTTCGTCGTTTCCGCCGCTCGAATTGCACGCGCCCATAACGGATACGGTGAATATCATCGTAGCCAGCAGCAACATAGTCATCATGACCTTAAATGCCTTTTTCATTACCTTTCCTCCTGATCATAAATGTTTATTTGCAAAAGCTTCAAGCTTTTTGCCCGGAACCATAAATACCGATACGCCGACGGAACGGCTTTTTGCGCTGAACTTATTGTTAAGCCGCAAAAGCCAATTTACCGCCCTGCCTTCTACCCGTAGTTTAAACACCCTTCAACCGTTTTGTCAATATGGTTTTCGCAACTCAAGATTAAACCAGCGTAAGTCAAGAAAAAATCAGAAACTTGCCGACACATTGCATGGATTTGCATAAAATATCGCGCTTTACCCCATTTTTGCCCGAATTTCAACAAAAAAAAGCCGCAATGCAACAATGCACCGCGGCTGTAAAATTCAAATAACGGAAGTTAAAAAAAACAGCGGCATACCGTGCTTGCAGTCATACGTTAAAGAAAAGTATGTTCACGCTGAAAACTCCGTTTTCAGTGGATACGACAAATTCGCCGGCATAGCGTTCGACTATCTCGCGCATGCTTATCATGCCGAAGCCGTGATACCCGTCAGGCGCGCAGGTGCTGTGCGGAAGGCCGTCTACAAACGTCAGTTCGCCTTCGTACCAGTTGCGTATATTCACCGAGGTCATGCTGTCCTTGCGCTTGATGGAAATGGAAATAATCTGTTTGCCTTTTTCCAGCGAAGACACCGCGCGCATGGCGTTATCTATAGCGTTTCCGAAAAGGTTGTACACATCTGAATCTTTCATGAAACGTAAAGGTATGGTGTTATATACGCAAGTAAGGCGTATACCCTGAGCCATGCATAAAAGGCTTTTTTCCGTCAGTATTATGTCGAGCGCGTCGTTGCCGGTCTTGAAAGACGCGTCGTATATGGATACCACGTCCGCAATTTCGGTGAGCACGTCTTTATCTATTACATTCTTGCCCATTGAACGTATCTGATGTTTAAGGTCGTGACACTTCAGATTTATAAGGCGCACATTTTCCTGCGAAAGAGCGTACTGCTCTTCCTCCACCCTTCTGAGGCGCTTTTCGATGTCGAGGTCGCGTTCAAGATTTCTGAATCGGAGCAGCTTGAACTGTATGTACATTATAAGGCATGAGCAGAACACGTTGCTTACCGAAAGCATTATAAGCGCATTTCTGTTATACGGATTGTAGCAGGTATAAGTAACTATGGAACTGAGCACTATGTTTGAAAGACTTATGATTATAACGACTACGAGCAGAGTCATATTTTCCAAGTCTATAGACATGTTCTTGCTTATTTTTCTGCCGAAAACAAGATACATGAGAAAGTAAGTGAAGAAATGACAACCCATAAACACGGTGAAAGATGTCGCGTTGTCGAAAAATGTAAGCGTACCGCTGGAAACATACACCGAAGCTGAGGGGTCAAAATAGAACGCATTGCTTATAATATCGTAAATCTGAAAAGCCACATGCTGTACTCCGTAGCCGGCAAAAGCGCAGAAAAGTATGCCCTTCCAGCTTTCATTGAAGCAGAATTTCATAAGCGGTATGGTAACCGCAACCATCATTAAAAACATGAAAGCGTTGTAAAAGGCATCGTAGCTTATGATGGGCACAAGAAAGCTGAAGCGGATGGAAATCAATACAGAAAGCCCCAGCCGAAGAGGAAAATACTGTTTGCGCTTCAGCTTAAGGCAGAACAGCGCCTCGGCGGCAAGCAGTTCAATCATAAAAATCGGGCGATACCAGAAAAGTTGCGATGAAGGATTGTACCACAACATTAAAATGCCCGGCATTATAAATTACCCCCGAAGTATTTTGCAAGCTTCTGCACAAATTGCTTGCGCTTTGACTGGCTTATCTGCAGTTTTTCGCCCGTGGTAAGTTCAAGTTCAAACCCCTTTACCCCGGCAACATACGAAAGATTTACTATATAGCAGGCATTGCACCTTGCAAACATATTGAACGACAACGTCTTTTCCAACTGTTTCAAAGAACCGTATATAGTAAGCTTTTTCCCGTCTTTAATGCGGAAATTAAGGTAATGGTTGGTAACCTCCACGTAGATTAAATCTTTGCGGCTCAGCCAGTGCTGTTCACCGTTTGCAACTATTTTTATCTTATCGCGACCGTCCGTCAGACTTTTGAATGCTTTGTCTATTTTAAGACGGAATTCATAGTAATCGACGGGTTTTACAATGTAATTGAAAGCGTTTACTTCGTATCCCTCGACGGCAAATTTTGCCATAGTAGTAACGAAGATAAGCATAACTTCCGTATCTACAAGCCGCAGTTTATGCGCGGCGGTCATTCCGTCCGTACCTTCCATGCAGATGTCCATGAACACTATGTCGGCATCTCTGTCATACTCTTTAAGAAAAGCGTCTGCCGAAGGAAAGGTTACAATATCCGCATCCACCCCTTCATCGGAACAGTAACGACCGATATACCCCACCAGCATTTTGCTGCATTCTTCTTCATCTTCCACAACGATAATTTTAAATCGTTGCACCGTCAACCCCCTCCTTATAATGCAATGTCTTTTTAAACGCCCCCATTATATCAGCCATTTCCGTGTTTGGCAATACCCGAAAAAAAATATTTTTTCAGTCAAACGGCAAAGCGAAACTATTCATCCGTGCTTATGCTTATATTAAAACTGTAAAATAAATTTAGGACGACAACGCAAAAAATAAGTATTTTTTTATCGATAATATCTATATGCTTTATATAATTGATGCCGACATATGCTTGAATAAATGCATTTTTGCGTAGCCCGTATTTTACGCAGTCTGCACATTAATTTTGTACAGCTGTCCAACCGTTTAACTGCCGTACTTCATAATAAGCTTAAAACAATTGTTTTTAGATAACATAAAAAAGTAAAAAGGTCGTAAGCTTGCGCTTACGACCTTAAACCATATTATTTTCTTTTCAACACCGCAAGGGTTTCTGTATGGCGGGTCTGGGGGAACATGTCGTAGGGGCGGATATACTCAATTGAATACGCGCTCGTTGCGGCATAGTCGGGGTTCTTTTTTAAAACCCCTACTTCTTCTTTAAGCGCGCCAAGAAGTATTCCCAAATCTCTTGCAAGCGTTGCGGGGTTGCAGGATACAAGTATTACCTTGTCCGCGCCGCTGTCCCTTACCGCCTCTACCGCGGAACGCTCCATGCCCTTTCTGGGCGGGTCGCAGACTATTACGCGCCGCTCGCCCGAAGTTTTTGCAAAAACGGACGAAAGCTCTTCTTCGACCTTTCCGCATATATTGAACATTCTGCCAGAAAGTCCGTTCATTTCCTTAAGCTCGTCCGCGCAGGCAGAAGCTTCGCTCACAATCTCTACGCCGTACGCCGCCTTGCAGCTTTGCGCAAGCAGTGCGGTGAGCATGCCTCCGCCGCTGTATAAATCTATGGCGACTGCGCCGCCGTCGGCAGCTTCTTCAACAATTTTTGAATATAAATCGGAACGCACTCCGTCGTTGACCTGCAAAAAGGTATTTGCACCCGCGCGGAACTTTATGCCCATATCTTCCGACTCAAAAAAGCCGTCGCCGCGCACCGTGCGCCAGTCGTCGCTGAATATGGCGTTGCCCTGCGATTTATTGACGTTAAGCAAAAGGGTTATTCTGCCAAGGCTTTTTTCAAGCATATCCGCAAGAGGGGAAGCGTTTACCGCCTTTGCCGCGACAAGCGCAACTATGTATCTGCCGCCCACTTCCCTTACGGCTATGCGACGGATATCGCCGCGGCGGGTAACTTCGTCGTAGCCCTTTAAGCCGCAAATTTCCATATACCTTTTTACGTCGGCAATCACCTGACTGCACCACTCTGACTGAATGGGGCAATCTTCGGCGGGGACTATTCGGTGGCTGCGCGCAGCGTAAAAACCGACGACCGTTTTGCCGTCTTTATCCGTGCCGACGGGCAGCACGAGCTTGTTGCGGTAGCGGTACTGCTGAGAACTTGCGTGTGCGGGAAGCACCTCCGCCTCTATCCCCGCTATTTTGCGCAGCGCGTTTTTAACGAGGTTTGTTTTGAAGTCAAGCTGGGCGGAATACTGCATATGCTGAAGCTGGCAACCGCCGCACTTTTCAAACAGCGGACAAGCTGGCTGCACCCTTTGCGGCGAAGCGTTTAAAATGCGTTCGCACTTGCCGTAAGCCGCGCCGCCCTTAACTGCAAGAATTTTTATTTCCGCGCTTTCGCCTTCTATACAATATGGCACAAAAACGGGAGTATTTTCGGCAATAAAAACGGCCTCGCCCTCCGTGCCGTAGCCCGTTGCAACCGAAGTATAAATCTGGTTTTTCTGCATAAAATTAAAGCCGCCCTCCGCGGCGAACC
>CAJLLH010000043.1 GCA_905207385.1 uncultured Eubacteriales bacterium | reverse complement strand
ATGTTTGTGTTTTAAGGAAACCGTTAGTAATGAAGGTTAAAAAGTTGCTTAAATTTTATTTTACGGCAGAGCGCGCGGAGCGGCTTATAGACAATCTTATTTGTAAAAAAGCGTCAAGCGTAAGTTTTACGCGTTCTGCCTGCGATTGCGCGGAGGAGGTCGCCGACCTTGTAAAAAAGAAAGCCGAAATGTGCGCGTTTTATTTTTATGTCAACGGAGTGTTGAATTTGTTCAGCGAGGAAGAAAGGCAGACTTTAAAAAAGTATGCTTTTGGTCGCGCCGACGCTTGCGACGAAACAGAGTTGCGCACAGCGCGCAGACTGGCGCTGAAGCTTGCGCGAAGATTGAGGGGATGTTCGGAAAAGTATTCCGAAGGTATTGCCGCCGCTTTTGACCTGAGCATAATAGTTTGAGCGTGGCGCTTTGAAGGTTGCGACAAAAAAATGGTGCGGGGTGGCGGGCATATAAGTCAACGCGGCAAAGAAAGCGTTGCGTTAAGTTATGCTAATCGGTAGGGCGGGTGTGGCGGCGGGCGTATAAGTCAGCGCGGCAAAAAAAGCATTGCATTAAGTTATATCGGGAGGGGTGCGCCGCGGGGCGTTAACGGAAAATATCGTCGCTGGTTTTGCGGTGTTTGGTCTTTTTACCCGAAAATGCCGCAAGTACTGCGGCTACGAGCACGAGTGCGCCTATGGCAACAGCGGCAACTATGGTTCCGCCGTTTGTTTTGGGTTTGGTCTCGTCTTCTTCGGGCGGGGTTTCTTCGGGCGTGATTAGGGGGTAATCTTCGTTTGCTCCCACAATATAGCCGAACGAATCGTCGCAGAGCACGTAAGAATACCCCGCCGCGCCGCTGTAATATGAGCCGTAGAACGCCGCGGTTAAAGTTATGTCGTCTATGACGGGCAAACTGCCTGCGGGCGCATCCTGAGAAAAGGTTACGCTTACCGATTTGTAAAGATAAACGGTGGATGGCGCTTCCTCAAGCACGGTGAAGTCGCTTTTGAGCACATAGCCGTAAACGGCGCGGTATATGCCGTAATCTTCCGCGTATTTGACGCGGTACCAGCTGCCTTCTTCGGAGAGTATTTCCACGCAGTAGGTATACGGCACGGCGAACAGACTTGTGGCTATGTCTGTGGACGCGCAAAAATATGACGTGCGCGAATTGGCGCGCGCATATGACGAAATCAAGCCGCCGTTTTCAGCCGCAGCGTATTCTGTTTTTACAGCCGCGCAAGGCAAAATTGTAAGCGCAATAGCGGCAAACAACGCCGCGGCCGCCGCAAATCTTTTCATATTCCCGTACAGTGTAACAGCATAAGCGGCGCAAAAATTATATATATGTAAATTATTTTGTAATAAATTGAGGTAAATGCGGAATATGATGGAAGATATTCTGAACGCCGTCGCCGAAATAGATAAGGAATTGGAGCGCAGAAAACGTTCTGAGAGGCTTTCGGGGTACAACGCGGGCAGAAAAAAACATAAAAAACAACTGGCGTTTCATAAATGCAAAAAACGCAACCGTTGGGTGTTCGGCGGCAACCGCTCGGGCAAGACGGAGTGCGGCGCGGTAGAGGCAATATGGATGGCGCGCGGCAATCATCCTTACAGAAAAAACAGAAAAGACGTGTTCGGCTGGGTGGTTTCGCTTTCCCAACAGGTTCAGCGCGACGTGGCTCAGAGCAAAATTCTTGCATATCTGCCAAAGAACTGGATTGCGGACATCGTTATGCTTTCGGGCAGAAAGGACAGCCCCGCTTCGGGCATCATCGACCAGATAAAAATTAAAAACGTGTTCGGCGGAATATCTACCATAGGTTTTAAAAGCTGCGACCAGGGCAGGGAAAAATTTCAGGGCGCGTCGCTGGACTTTGTGTGGTTCGACGAAGAACCGCCGCAGGATATATACGAAGAATGCCTTATGCGCGTGATGGACAAGCGCGGCGACATATTCGGCACTATGACGCCGCTTAAAGGCCGCACGTTCGTTTACGGCGAAATATATCTTAACCGCAAAAAAAATTCCGAAGTCTGGTACGAATTCATGAACTGGGAGGACAATCCCTTCCTTTCAAAAAAAGAAATAAAGCTTCTGGAAGGCGCGCTTGAAGGCGCGTCGCTGGACAGCAGAAAATACGGCAGATTTTCTGAAGGGTACGGGCTTGTATATCCCGAATTCGACGAAAGCGTGCACGTTATAAAGCCTTTTTCCGTTCCGCCCGAATGGCAGGAAAATATTTCGATAGACCCCGGGCTTAACAACCCGCTGTCCGCGCACTGGTACTGCGTGGACTGGGACGGCAACATTTACGTTATAGCCGAGCACTACGAAAAGGGCAGGGACATAGACTACCACGCCGCGCGCATACGCGAAATAAGCCGCGTGCTCGGCTGGAAAACGGACTCGCGCGGAAGGGTGAGCGCGCTTATAGACAGTGCCGCCAACCAGCGCACGCTGGCTTCGGCAAAATCTGTTTCCGAACTGTTTTATGAGCGCGGAATAGTTGTCAACACGAACGTGGATAAAGACGTTTTTTCGGGCATATCCCGCATCAAAAGCTACCTTGCGCGCGGCAACGGCACGCCGGATATTTATATTTTCAGCAACTGCACCAACATGATAAACGAATTCAAAAGTTACAGTTGGGGCGGAGGGGATAAGCCCGTAAAGACGGACGACCATTCCATGGACGAACTGAGGTACTTTGTTATGAGCCGACCGCGCCCCGCGCCCAAAGAGGAAAACTGCAGCGCGGTTGCGCGCGACAAGGCCCGCAGAATAAGGAGGTTAAACAGAAAAGGTGAGCGATGACGGACTTAAAAAGGCGCTTTTAAAGTGCGCGGTCGGCTTCGATACGAGCGAGGTGGTCGAAGAGTACGCCGTTGACGAGGGTGAGCTGAAACTTGTAAAGCGCAAGGTGACAAAGCGCGACGTTCCGCCCGACATAAAGGCAGTAAAAATGCTTCTGGACGGCGAGGCAGACATTGCGGGCATGAGCGACGAAGAACTTGAAGAGCGTAGAAAAAAACTTATAGAAATGTTAAAGGAGGATAAGAATGAACAGGGCTGATTTTTCTGACGAAAGGCAGAAGGCCGAACAAAAGCTTGCGGACGAGGTAACCGCCGACTTTGAAAGGCGGCGCGAAGAGCGCAAAAGGCTTGAGCGCGCGTGGGAGCTGAACATGAATTTTGTGTGCGGCAACCAGTACTGCGGCATAAATTCCGTGGGCGAGATTGAAGAGGAGGAAAAGTATTACGGCTGGCAACCGCGCCGCGTTTTCAACCGAATTGCTCCTACGGTGGAACTGAGGTGCGCCAAGCTTGCAAGAATACGCCCCGCGCTTTCGGTAAGGGCGGCTTCGGAAAGCGATGCCGACAAGGCAGCGGCGGCGCTTTCGGCAGAAATTCTTGCATCTGCTTCGGAAAGCGCGGGGCTGGAGAGCGCGCTGGCGCGCGCGACTACCTGGTCGGAAACGTGCGGCACGGCGTTTTATAAAATCGTGTGGGATAACTTCGGCGGCGGCGCGATAGGCGCGGACGAAAACGGGCTTACCGTATACGAGGGCGACGTTAAGGTTATTGCCGTCCCGCCTTTTGAAATTTATCCCTATTCGCTCGCGGAGGAAAGCATAGAGGCTCAGCCGTCCATAATTCACGCCCGCGCCGTGCCCGTGCAGGATATTGCCGCCGCATACGGCGTTGAGATTGCGGGCAGGGATATAGACGAATTCTGCCTTACGCCCGGCGTTTGCGACGGGGCTTCTACAAGGGCGGTAAGGCGCGGCTACGAGCTCGTCATAGAGCGTTACAGCAGACCTTGCGAAGATTTCCCCGAAGGCAGGTTTACCGTTGTTGCGGGCGGCAGGCTTTTATACGACGGCATACTGCCGTACAAAAATGGCGAAAACGGCGAGAGGGCTTATCCGTTTGTAAAACAATACTGCATGCCGCTTGCGGGCAGCTTTTTCGGTGCGAGCGTGGTGGAAAGAATGATTCCCGTTCAGCGCGCCTACAATGCCGTGCGCAACCGAAAGCACGAATTTTTAAACCGCATTTCAATGGGTACTGTGGCTGTTGAGGAGGGTTCGGTGGATACCGACGAGCTCATAGAAGACGGTCTGCGCCCCGGCAAGGTCATAGTTTACCGTCAGGGCGGCAAACCGCCCGAAATGCTGACTTTGGGCACTCTTCCCGAATCTTTTGAAAAGGAAGAAGAGACGCTGCGCGACGAATTTTCTGCAATTTCCGGCACGGGCGAACTTACCCAGAACGGCGAAGGTTTTTCTTCCGTAACGTCGGCAACGGGACTTCAGCTGCTCGTCGAACAGGACGACGCCAGACTTAACGTATGCTACGACAGCATAAAGCAGGCGCTGAAAGCCGTGGGCAGACACATACTCCGACTTTACAGGCAGTTTGCTTCGGGCACTCGTTTTCTGCGCGGGGCGGACAAGTGCTTCAAGGGCAGCGACATAACCGCCGCGGACGTTATTCTGGAATCAGACAGCGACCTTAACCTTACCCCCGCCGAGCGAAGAAACGCCGTTTACGAGCTGATAGACAAGGGGCTTCTTACCGACGAAAACGGCAACATGACGCGCTCGGTAAAAAATAAGGTGCTTGAATTTATAGGTTACGGCTCATTCGCTTCGGGGCGCGACGTCGCGCACATGCACGCCGTGAGAGCGTGCGAGGAGAACGAAAAGATGAAGTCGGCGGACGCGGAGGTCAAAGATTACGACGACCACGCCGTGCACATCGCCGAACATACCGCATTCATACTTTCGGGCGGGTGCGGAACTGAGACTGAGAAGCGCGTAAGCGCGCATATCGGAATACATAAACAAAAATTAAAGGAGGAAAAGAATGGATAACCTGAACGTGAACGAAGAATTGCAGGGTACGGCAAACACCGCGGAGGCGGAAAAGGAGAATGAGGTTGCGGCAGACCTTGGCAAATTCAAAGACGTAAAGGCCCTTTTAAGCGCCTACAACAGCTTAGAGGCCGAATTCACCCGACGCAGTCAGAGGCTTAAAGAGCTGGAGGGGAAGAGCAAGGCGACGACAGAACCTGATGAAAAACAGGTGTCTGAGCCCTCTTCGGCGCAGAATAAAACGCGCAGCCTGTACGAGGAGGCCAGCGGCGACGAGGAGGTCAGAAAAGCCATAATCGCCGACTATTTAAAGGCCGTAACCTCGGGCAGGGGCGCACCTATGGTGGCGGGCGGTTTTTCCGTTCCGTCGCCCAAATCAAAGCCTGCAAGCATTAAAGAGGCGGGCAGGCTGGCTCAGGAATTTTTAAAGAATAATTAGGAGGAAAAAAATTGATTACAATCGCTAATGCCGACAAGGCTCTCAAAACTTATTATCTGGACGCCATCTCCGCTCAGCTGGACAGCATTTCGCCTTTCTATGCCGCAATAGACAAGCACAGCGCCGAAGTTTACGGCAAGGAAGTAAAGGTTGCCGTGGTAAAGGGTGATAATTCGCGAGTAGTCGCGGGCGCGGAGGACGGCGACCTTCCCGCTGCGGGACAGAACAGGTACATAAACCTTACGTCCACGCTTAAAAATATATACGGCACAATAGACATTTCAGACAAGGCGCTCCGAGCCGCTAAAAATTCCGAAGGCGCGTTCGTCGACCTCGTCAATGCCGAAATGGAGGGGCTTATCTCAAGCGCCAAAGTCAATTTCTCGCGCATGCTGTACGGCGACGGAACGGGCTTTTTGTGCAACTTTACTTCCGTTACCGACGGCAAGCTGGGCGTTTCGGGCACAAACAATCTCATCGAAGGCATGATGGTGGACGTTTACACCACGTCGGCGGGCGTCGATAAGCTGTCCGATAAGATAATCGCCATCGACCGCGTAAACAACAAAGTGACGCTGCAAACCAATCCCACCGTTACTACGGGATACCTGTACAACCAGGGCAGCCGCAACAAGGAACTCACCGGCCTTAAAGCCATATTCTCCTCGAGCGGCGACCTTTACGGTATTCCGAGAAGCAGCATTCCGTCGCTTGTGCCGCGCTTTTACAGCAATGTCGGCGCGCTGTCCGACGTGACCATTCAGGAGCATATAGACAGAGTGGAAAACTTTTCCAACTGCAAAATCGACTTTATCGCTCTTTCCAACGAGGCGAAGTATTCCTATCTCGACTTTCTCGCTTCTTACAAGCGCAACGTCGATTATATGACCACCGATACGGGCTTTAAGGCCATTTCGTTCGGCGGCGTCCCCATGGTGTTCGAGCGCTTTGTGGACAGCGGCGAGATGTATATGATGGATACTTCTACGCTGAAACTGCACCAGCTTTGCGATTGGAGATTTCTCGAAACGGAAAACGGAAACATTCTGCACCAGGCGCAGGATAAGCCGGTGTACAGCGCCACGCTGGTAAAGTACTGCGACCTAATATGTAACAAGCCCAACAGCCTTGTGCGCCTTATGGGCATTACGAGGGAGTGATATGATAGGCAAAGGGTACGTGGTGGAGGACGATCTGATGGGCATAGCGCGGCGCATACGCGCAATCGACCCGAGTTATTTCGTGTTTTATTCGTATGAAAAACGGCGCTATGAGGTGTATTGCGCGGATGATCTCGCCGTTGCCGCCGTCGTTCTGCCCTTTGACCGCCTTGACGAGCGCAGCGTGAGAAAAGTGCTTGAGACGCGCCGGGAAAACCGTAAAAAACTGCTGGAAAGCATCGAGCGCGAAAACCGGCTGCTGCAAAAACGCAATGTCCGCGCCGCCGTAAAGGATATCGAGCGTAAAGCCGAACGCGTTTTCGGAGGTAAATATGAGTAGTGTAAGCGAAGTTATAGATCTTGCGGCGCACTGCCTGGGATTGGCGCAAAGCGGCGGGTCTTCCGGCGGTCAGGAGGGCGGCGCAACCATTCCGGACGAGGAAAAAAATTATCTTTTGCGCTGCGTAAATCTGGTGGCGGGCGACCTCGCCATGCACGCCGTGCCGCTTGTAAAGAGCAAAACCGTGGCGGTGACGCAGGGATTTGTCATGTATGCGATGATAGACAAAAATCTGACGGAAGTGGTTTCGCTTGCAACCCGGCAAGGCAAAAAGGCGCGCTTTACGCCTTACAGCGACAGGCTGCTGGCCGAGGACGGCATTTATGTCGTGACGTATAAATATCTGCCCGGAACGCTGACGGAAGAGGACGACCTGCCCTTCCCGGCGGCGGTGGGCGTAAAGGCGGTGGCTTACGGCGTCGCCTGCGAATACTGCATTATATCGGGAAGAAACAACGAGGCGGTAAAGTGGCAGACGCTGTTTTTGAAGGAGCGGGAGCTTCTCGAGGACAAAAAGTCGCAAAAAGCCGGCGTTATGCCGCAAAGAAAATGGTACTAAAAGGGAGGGGCAAGTGAAAAGTTTTGTGGATATGCTGACGGGCAAAAAGGTAAACGTGTGGCAGTGCCCCGATTTCGCCGGCGCCGAATATTCCGCCGAGGACTGTACGGCGAGCACGCGCAATCTCGAACGGGCGGGCGGAAAGTTCGTCAAGTCGCTGAAAAAGTTTTCGCCCCAGCCTTACAGCGACATGGAGATACGTTATCCGCACTATTTCGAGCAGCACAACCCCGACGGAACGGTGTTAAAGCGCTATGTATTCGGGCTTAACAAAGACAAAAAGCTCGTGTATTTCGACCTTGAACAGCCCGCTTCCGTCAGCGTAACGCGCGAGGACGTGACGTATGACCGAGAGCCCGTCTTTATCGACTACAATTATAACGGCAAGGACTATCTGCTTATTAACGGCGCCGAAAGCGGGTTTTTCGTGTTTGACGGCGACTTCGATAAGTCGGAGGAAAATCCCATGGTCACGGGAGCGGCGCTTTACGACGGCAAGCTGTTTGCCTGTTCGTCGGACAACTTTTCCGGCGTTAAGTACATGACGCCCTCCGCGCCGGGGTCGTGGAGCAGCAAATTTACCGCTCTATTGGTGTACAACGAGTGCGGTAAGGCGCAAAGCCTCGCGACGGTTAAAAACTATATTTACGTCTTTCAGACAAACGGAATATCGCGCATTTCGCGCGCGCAGTCGGACAATTATTCCGTCGCCAAAATGTGGCAGTGCGGGGAAGAAATTTACGGCGAGACGGTGAAAGTTGTGGGCGACGAGATGTGGTTTTTTACTTCGCGCGGGCTGTACCGCTTTGACGGCGGCAGCGTAAAACCGGCATTGGGCGCGGATATTTTTAAGGCGGGAAGGTCGTCGCGTATTGCGCTTTACGACGGCAAAATATTTGCGGCAACGCACATGGGCGGCGACGGCGAGGACAACAACGCGCTGCTGGTGTACGATACCGCAACCGACGAGTGGGGCGTTTATACGGACGTCGGCATAGTGTCGTTTTGCGCCTTTAAAGACAGTAGGCTTATGGTGTGCTTTTCGGACGACAGCGTGGCGTTTTTGTCGGAACGGGAACAGGAAGGCGAGACGCTTTCTTCGCTTAACGACGCGGCGGGACGATTTTTAGTAAACGTAAATTTCGGCCTACAGGGACGCAAGCAGCTGGCGGCCATTAAAATCAAGACGCAGTCGGACGCGGAAATAACCGTTTATGCCGACGGTCGGGCGAGAAAATATTTCGTAAAAGGTATGGCGCGGGCGCAGTTTTTGAAAGATCTGCGCTGTGCGGAACAATTTGCCGTCGAGATAAGCGCCGGACAGGCTGATTTTTCGGCACCGGTAATTTATTTTTCGGAGGAGAATTGAATGGTATGGGAAGAAGTGATGAGAGTGGCGGTTTCCAACGGCATTTTCGCCGTG
>CAJLLH010000042.1 GCA_905207385.1 uncultured Eubacteriales bacterium | reverse complement strand
CCCGCCGCCTTATTTTAATTCAATAAAAGCTTTTAAACTTGATTAGTTGCGGCATATATGCCGTTCAATTCAGTTTTTAACCCCGCCTTCAGCGCCCTTTTCAAACGCTTCGAAGATGTCTGCAGAAGACATGCTGTGCGAATGAATAAGCTCGTAATACTCGTCGCCCGAAAAATCGCGCTGCTTGGAATATTCACCGCCGAGCGCCTCTATCGCGTACTTGAGTTCCTGGAATTCGACGTAGGATATGCCCTCTTCATCGATTTTATCCAGAAGATAAGGGAGCGCCCTGTCGTCGCCGTACGAAGCAAGATATCCCGCGAGCATAGGCACGTCGTCGCCGCCGCGGAACTCCTTTAAAAGAATATCGAAAACGCGTTCGTCGCGCGACGTTACCTTTGAAAGAATTTCAAGCATCAGGGGCTTTTCCACGCCGTTTTTGTAATTTTCAAGCGCGGTTTCAAGCACGATGTCGGCATTTTCCTTTATGAAATCGGCGCACTGATTTTTGAAATCTTCGTCCTCTTCCTCTGTTATAAGGCGCATATATACGGGCAAAGCCCTCTCGTCCGAGCCGAGGATATTAACCGCGTAACCTTTGAGCCCGTCCTCGCCGTTTTCAAGAAGAGGCAGAAGCATATCCTTGCATTCGGGGAGGGATTCAATCGCCTTGCACAGAAATTCCGAAACGGGCACGCTGTTTTTTACGTGCGCGCGCAGGCATTTTATAAGCTCCTCCGCAGACATCGCGCCGTAGTACGCGTTGGGGCTTACGCCAAGCGACTTCAAAGGCGTATCGCCGAATTTTGCGTACATTGCGGGAATCATGTCTTCCCACTCTTCCTCTTTGAACTTTCCCGCATTCTTTGTAATGTATTCGGAAAGTTTTTTATCGAACATACCGTCGAAGTCGTAAAGCTTCATAGCATGGCCTCCATGATTTCGTCATACGCCGCCTTGTCGGCGTCGAAGAAACTGCACACATTGTCCGCGGGGACGTCTGATTCCCTTATGCCGGAAACGGTGAAAATTGCCGCCGCAAGCGCCTTTAAATTGCCGCTTGACGCAAGCATTTCCTTTTTGGCAAGATTTTTATACAGCCTTTCCGCCGCGCCGCAGAATTTTGCCGAATAACTTTCGTCCAGTATTCCGAACCTTGAAACGAGCACGGAATACGCCGAAAGAAAGTTTTTGCGCTTTGCGCGGCCTATGTGCAGAGCATAAATATCCACGCACTTGTATATATTGCAGATTACCACGCCGAACTGGTTGTCCTCGTTGCGGCTGCAGATATCGTGCAGAATGGAAATTTTAAGGCTGTCGGAAAGAAATGCGTCTAAAAGCAGTCCGCGCACGTAGTCGTCGAACCCCGCTTTTACGGCGCACAGCGCCGCTACCAGATGCAGCTGATTATCTTCGGTATTTTCCAGCTCGTCGAAACACCATTTGATGCATTCGAGTATGTTTACTTCTTTAGCGAGCTTCATTGCGCTGCGCTTGGGCAGGCGGTAGAAAGAGGAAATGAATTCGAGCGAACTTTCCCTTACGTCCTGCGGGAGGCGGTAAAAGTAACCGAATTCCTCTTTTTTTCCGTTTCTTACGTTTTCCCTTGCGCGCAGCATGTAAAAGCGCGCCACGACCGCGTCGGGATTTATGGCAAGAATTTTATCGAACGCCTCAAAGCAGGCGTCATAGTTGCCGCTGTTGTAGGCGGATATCGCCTTGAAATAGAGCACCGTCGTATCGTAGGAAAATTCGCCCTCGAGCTTATTGAAAAGCGCGAACGCTTCGGCGTGCAGCTTGTTTTCGCAGCACACGGTGGCTATTTTATACATATCGTCGGGGTCGGTAGCGCCGAGCTTAACCAGTCTGTAAGCAAGTTCGCGCCCCTCTTCCGCCTTTTTCTGTTCTGTCTTGGCGGCGAGCGTAGTAAGCGCCTGCACGTCGTCGGGCTTTTTTTCGAGTATGGCACGGCACTCGGCCTCCGCCTCGTCGCACTTATCGGAGATTATGCGGCACATAGCGATATAGTTGCGCGCAGAAAGGTAGCGGGGATTGCCCTCGGCAACCTTGTCGAACTCCTCTATCGCCTTGTCGTACTGCTGGGCGCGCATAAGCTCTACCCCGCGCGACATTTCAGCCGAATAGTCGGCTATTTTGGGCGGCCACGCAAACTTCAAAGGGTTTTCCTGCTTTCTTAAAAAGCTGTCTATGATTTCCCTTCGGCTTTCGGGCGAAAGGTCGTCCGTTTCCACTAAAAGTTTATTGTAGTAATACGCGGCAAAATGCTCGTTATCAAGGTTCATGTAGTTTACGGCAAGTCCTTCGTACGCGTCCGCGAGGTCGCCTTCGGGAGCTTCGTCCATATATCTGAACCACTTGTTTACCGATTTTTCGTAAAGCTCCATATCGTCGAAAACTTCGGCGTACAGCATAAAAGAGCGGTCGTCGTCGAAATTCAGTTCGGCGTTTTTGTTGAGGAGCTTGAGCGCGCCTATTAAGTTGTGATTATCCAGCCTGGAGGCGGCTAAAGTAAGCAGCCTGTCGTCGCTGAAATCTATGGCTTCGGTTTTACTCATGAGAATAATTTTTGTATGTCTTCCTCGCCGAACTTATAGTCGGTGTTGCAGTAATGGCAATGCACGGAAACGGCGCCCTGTTCCTTTACTATGTCTTCGAGCTCCGCCCTGCCCATTGTTTTTAAAAGCGCAGAAATTTTTTCGCGCGAGCAGTTGCATTTGTAGACAGGCTCGGTTATGTAAGTGTAACCGCCGTCCGTTTCTTCGGCAAAATATTTTTTAACGACGCCTTCCGCGCCGAGTGCGGCTATATCGGAAGCGATGTCGACAATCGACGCCGCCTTTTCTTCGGCAAGTTTTACGGCAGTTTCGTCCGCGCCGGGCAGAAGCTGAAGCACCACGCCGCCCGCCGCAACGCATTTTTCGCCGTCGAAGCGCGCGCCTACGCGCACTTTGGTAGTTATCTGTTCGGAAAGCTCAAAGTAGTGCTCCATGTTTTCCGAAACGTCGTCGGAAATAAGCTCGCACGCGCCCGTGAAAGGACGGAAAAAGCCGTCGTCCTTGACCACCGTCATAAACCCGCCCGAAAGTCTGCCTTGGGCAGAGCCGTCTATATATCCGCGCAAGTGCAGATTGACGTCGCCCGAAACGCTTGCAGTGCCCGCATTGTCGCCGCCCTTTATGGTTATGGACACCGCGCCCTTTTCGCTTTTGAGGCAGCCCGACATATACGCGCCGCAAGTTAAAAGTTCGGCAAGCGCCTTTGCGGCGGAAGGTTCCAAGCCGTGTATGTCGCGCGCGGTCTGCGCGAGGTCGGTAGTTTCAAGCACGGAAAGCGATATCTGTTTGTTGCATATAAGCGTTTTATAAAGTCTGTTCATTGTTTTACCCTGTATTTCATTTACAGTTATATATAAGGCGACGCGCGCCCGTTCAAACAGCAGTTAAAGCCGTTTGCTATCTGCGGAGGCAGATGAAGTTTGCGCGCAGACTGTCGCTTTCAAGCGGCTCGCCGAGATGCCCCTCCGTGCGGACCACGTCGAAACCCGCCGACTTAAGCGCAGCAACGACGTCGGGAATTTTGTGCGCGTACTGAATGTGGCGTTCGTCCTCTCTTTTAAAAAGTCCGCTGCCCGCCGCGGTGAAAACGGTTATATCCATTTCCACCCTGTCGCCCAGCCATTTGTTGAACCAGATGTAAGTTATGTCGTCCTCGTCGTCGGCAAACAGGTTATTGCCCAGCACGTTTTTGAGCTTGTATTCGGTGCTTATGTCAAAGACAAACGCCCCGCCCTTTTTAAGGCAGCCGCAAACTTTTTTAAACGCCGTTTCAAGCTTATTGTGCGGCACGTAGTTGAGGCAGTCGTTTACCGCCACGGCAAAATCGACGCGCCTTGTCAGTTTTAGTTTGGTTATATCGCCGAGTAAAAATTCGGCGCGGACGCCCTCTTTTGCGGCAAGCTCTTCGGCTTTTGAAAGCATCTCGGGCGAGATGTCCACGCCGCAGACCTCCTTGCCCGCCTTGTACAGAGCGCGCGTGAAGTAGCCGTTTCCGCAGCCTATGTCCACGCCGCTTGCGCCCGCGCCGAGGCTTTTGAGCGTTTTAATTAAATACTGCGACCATTGTTCATAGCCGCAGTCAGAGTTTAAATATTCAAACTTACCGCCAAGGGCGGCGTAACTTTCTTTCATTTGGCAGCTCCGCGCCTTACCTTAAAAGGTTATCGGCGCTGATCTTCTTTTTCTTTTTGCCCTTCTTGTCATCGTCCTTGAGCGCCTTTTCCCTTTCGGCGAAAAGCTTGTTGTACTCTACGTAGCGCTTGTCGTTTTTATGCTCTTCCTCGTAGTCGGAAACGCGCTTTTCAATATCCTGCCTGCCCGACGCAACGGCGGCTATGTCCGCGCGCGAGAAGGTTTTGCCGAGTGCGGGAACGGGCGCACCGTCTATGGGAAGTATGGGTCTGCCCACAAGCTCGCTTTTGCCCGCGGCAAGAATTTCGCCCGCTATTCTGCGCTCTTCCGCTTCTTTTTCTGCGGCGAGCTGTTCTTTTGTCATTTTGCTGCGTTCAACGGCTTTCTGCGCCTCGATGTTGGGCGTGATATACATATCGAATACCCACTGGGTATAGCTCATCCATACGAGGAACACGTACGAGAAGCCGAACACGATTAGTATTACTATTGCAATTACCTGCATCAGTCCGCCGATTAAAAGGAACCATACGGGAATGAATGCAAGGCCTAAAATGAAAACGGTCTGAATGAACGAACCGATAATTAATACGAAGCTGTTTTTAATGAGCTGCCAGGGACCTACTTTATAGCTTACGCCTACGGCGATGAGCCACATGCAGATAATTCCCACGAGCACGCAGAGAATAATCATGAGCACGGTTGCGGCGATGGGCCATGCCGAAGAGCCGCCGATTGCTATTGTGTAGTCCTTCCAGTCGCTTACGAGCACCGTGCAGAAGAAAACTATCATGAACAGTGCGGAAGGCAAAGCCACGTTAAGGTAGCAAAGCTTAACACCGCGGAAATAGCTTTTTATGGTGAAATCGCCGTGCGTGTTTACAAGCTTTTTCATGGAATAGCACGAACCCGCAACGCCTATCGCCGCGATGAGTGCGGCAACTATGGCAAGCGAATAGAACATCATATCCGCAGACATGTTAAGGCTTTCGGCAAGTCCCGAAACGTTGGGCGTCGAGGGAAGTCCCGCGGGGCCTATGTTTGAACCGAACGGGTATGTGTTGGAAACCGAACTTACATACAGCCCGCGGATATAAACTATAGCCACGAGCGGTAAAAAGAACAGAAGCGTGAACAGGTTGTTTATTATTATTTTTGAAAAGTTGGACTTAAAAACGTCCCAGGTATCCGCCCACCTGCTTCTGGGCAGTTCTTTGCGGGAATAATCTTTTATTTCGTTGCCTTCCAAGGCTTTTACTCTGGAATCTGCTGACATCTTGATATCCTTGCTGAAATTTGTGCAGGGCGCACCTTTGCACCGACTGCATTTACAGTATTATACAGCATAGAGAATATTTTTTCAATTATTTTAATTGAGGTTTAATAAAATTCTTTACTTTTGAGCCGCGCTGTGTTATATTTACATTACTGAATAGAGGAGCGGCTGAGCATGAGTACGCGCGGAGTTGGATTTTAAGGGAATGCTTATTCTCCGCGAAAAAAGGGCATCGCCGCCGAAGTGCAGACATCCCTTAACCTGCGCTGGGTGCAAGGGTTAATACCGTTGCAACTGTCGCTTTTAAAGGCGTTGCGCTATTTTGTAAAAGGTGTTGGTACAGTCTTTTTACGCGGAGCGCGGCGGCGCTCCGCGTTATTTGTTTATTCAGACCTTTTATTGCGCGGAAATTTTGGCAGGCGCGCCCGCCTCTTATACAGCAAAAAAAATTATCATAAGGAATAAAGCCATGAAAAAATTCAACGTAGGCGTCATAGGCGCCACAGGTATGGTAGGACAGCGCTTTCTGCTGCTTTTGGAAAATCACCCCTGGTTCAACGTAACGTGCCTTGCCGCGTCCGCATCATCCGCGGGCAAAAAGTATAAAGACGCGCTCCGCCGCTGGCACATGAGCGCACCCATGCCCGAAAAGTTTGCCGATATGGTAGTTATGGACGCTTCTGCAGACAAGGAAAAGATTGCCGCAAGCGTGGACTTCTGCTTCTGCGCGGTAAACATGAAAAAGGACGAAATCAAGGAACTTGAATACGCCTACGCAAAGCTTGAGTGCCCCATAGTTTCCAACAACAGCGCGCACCGCTTTACGCCCGACGTGCCCATGGTCATACCCGAAATAAACGCCGACCACATAGAAGTCATCGCCGCGCAGAGAAAGCGCCTCGGCACGAAACGCGGCTTCATTGCGGTAAAATCCAACTGCTCGCTTCAGTCGTACGTGCCCCTTCTGAACCCGCTTAAAAAATTCGGCATAAAGAGCGCGGCTGTTACCACCTATCAGGCTATATCCGGCGCGGGCAAAACTTTTGAAACCATGCCCGAAATTATAGACAACATCATCCCCTACATCGGCGGCGAGGAAGAAAAGAGCGAAAAAGAGCCGCTTAAGATATGGGGTCAGGTAAAAGACGGCGAAATTGTGCCCGCCGAAGGCCCTGCCATAACGGCACAGTGCCTGCGCGTGCCCGTTTCAGACGGTCATACTGCCGCCGTTTTCGTAAATTTTGAAAATAAACCCTCCAAAGAGGAAATACTTAAAGCGTGGGCGGATTTTTCCGGCGAGCCGCAAAAGCTTAAACTCCCTTCCGCTCCCGAACAGTTCATACACTACTTTGAAGAGGACAACCGCCCTCAGGCAAAGCTTGACAGAATGACTGAAAACGGAATGGCTGTATGCGCCGGCAGACTTAGGGAAGACAACGTGTTCGACTACAAGTTTGTAGGTCTTTCGCACAATACCTTACGCGGCGCGGCGGGCGGCGCGGTACTTCTTGCCGAACTGCTTGCAGCCAATGGCTATTTCGACTGAAAAATGCAATCGGGGCGACAATATGCCTCAACCGATAAAAAAACAGTAAATAAATTCATCAGCAAAAAATATTATTATAGTAAATAAATCAGCGGGGTAAATTATGGTAGGATTTTTTAAAGGTACGGCAACGGCAATGATAACTCCCTTCAAAGACGGGGAAGTTAACTTTGACGCTTTTGCCAGAATGATTGAATACCAGATAGAAAACGGAACCGATCTGCTGCTAGTTTTAGGCACTACGGGCGAACCGCCCACGATGACCGACGCCGAAAAGGAAGCCGTTATGCGCTTTACCGTGGAAAAAACTGCGGGTCGCGCAAAAATAATGTTCGGATGCGGCTCTAACAGCACCGCTCACGCCGTGGAAATGGCTAAACAGGCAGAAAAACTGGGCGCCGACGGTCTGCTTGCCGTAACGCCCTACTACAACAAATGCACCCAGCGCGGCATAGTGGAATATTACAAGGCGATATGTTCGGCAGTTTCCATACCGGTAGTCGCATACAACGTGCCTCCGCGCACGGGCGTGAACATTCTGCCGGCAACCGCGGAAGAGCTTGCCTCCATACCCAATATGGCGGGAATAAAGGAAGCTTGCGGCAATATGGAGCAGATTTGCGAAACCATGCGCAGAATACGCGGAAAAATGGATTTGTATTCGGGCGACGATAACCTCAATTTGCCCATACTTGCAATCGGCGGCGCGGGACTTATATCTGTAGTTTCCAACATAGCGCCCAAGGAAACGAAAATGGTTTACGAATATATGGCGGCGCACGACCTTGACAAAGCCAACGAGCTTGAAGATAAGCTTCTGCCGCTTATAGACGCCTGCTTTACCGAAGTAAACCCCATACCCGTGAAATACGGCTGCGACGTTATAGGACTGGAAGCGGGTCTGCCCCGCCCTCCCCTTACCGAACTTGAGCCCGAGCACAAAAAAATTATGGACGAAGCCATTAAAAATTTAGGACTTAAAAAGTTATGATTAAGATACTTGTATGCGGCGTTGCAGGACATATGGGCAGGAATATCACCCAATTGCTTGCACAGGACGCCGAGGCTCAGGCCGTTTGCGGCGTTGACCTGCACGCGGACGAAAGCTTTAAAGGCACAACTTATTCCTCTTTCGGCGAGGTCAGCGAAAAAGTTGACGTTGTGATAGACTTTTCCTCCCCCGCCTGCCTTGAAAGCGAAATGGAATACTGCATTAAAAACAACGTGCCCGCCGTTATTGCCGCGACGGGTTACACCGAAGCGCAGCTTGAGTATATAAAGGAATGTTCGAAAAAGGTTGCCATATTCCGCACGGCAAATTTTTCGGTAGGCGTAAACCTTTTAGTAAAGCTTGTTAAGGAAGCGGCAGAATTTTTGGGCGAAAAGTTTGACATAGAGATTGTGGAAAAGCACCACAACCTTAAAAAAGACGCGCCCAGCGGCACGGCGCTTATGCTTGCAGACAGCGCAAATTCCGCATTCGAAGAAAAAAAGCCTTACGTTTGCGGCAGAGAAGGAATGACCGGCGCGCGCGGCAGAGAAATAGGCATACACGCCGTTCGCGGCGGCACTATTGTAGGCGAGCACGACGTTATGTTCTGCGGCGAGGACGAAATTATAACGCTTTCACACTCGGCTCGCTCGAAAAAGGTGTTTGCCGCAGGCGCAATACGCGCAGCAAAATGGATTGCAGGAAAACCTGCGGGTCTTTATGATATGAAGGACGTATTGGGCGGACTTTGATTTTAAAAGTTATGCAGCCGCATAAAAATTTGCAAAGTTTTTAATGCGACACTCCATACCGCACAAACAGCGCTTAAAAATCAATACATACAATTCCGATTTTACGTTAGCAAGTAAAATCGCCCAAGCAAAAGCC
>CAJLLH010000041.1 GCA_905207385.1 uncultured Eubacteriales bacterium | reverse complement strand
GACGAGCCGCGGGCGCGCACTATGTTGCGCCCGCGGCTTAATTTTTGCCAAAAAAATAACAAATTATGGCGTTTTGTACCGTTTGCTACACCAAATATGCGCTGAATTTAACATTTTATGCCAAACAGCTTGATTACTTCGCGCGTGCGTGATAAAATCTATAATGATATCGGCTAAAATTTTTTGTGCGTAATTAGCAAGTGCGGAATGCTTTTTTGTAAGTTCCGAGCGTGTAGTTGCGCGCATTGTTTTCCGTTATGCAAAAATAATAATCAGGGGCAGTATCAGATGAACAGAGAGGAAATTTTGGAAAAGCTTACTTTGCGTCAGAAAGCCGACTTGTTGACGGGCAAGGATTTCTGGAGCACGCAGGGCTATGAAGAGCTGGGCATTCCGTCCATATTCTTTTCGGACGGCCCTCACGGACTAAGAAAACAGGCAGCCGCTTCGGACCATCTCGGCCTTAACGCCAGCGTGCCCGCAACGTGTTTTCCCACGGCCGTTTCTATGGCGTCAAGCTGGAACGAGGAGCTTGCGGAAAGAATGGGCGAAGCGCTCGGCGAAGAGTCGGCTTCGCAGAACGTTAACATGTTGCTCGGACCCGGTCTTTGCATAAAGCGCAACCCGCGCTGCGGCAGAAACTTCGAATATTTTTCGGAGGACCCTTACCTTGCGGGCAAAATGGCGGCTTCTTATGTAAGGGGTATTCAGAAGAACGGTACGGCTTCGTGCATCAAGCACTTTGCCGCAAACAGCCAGGAGGAGCGCCGCATGGTAACCGATTCCGTCATGGACGAGCGTACCCTCCGCGAAATTTACCTCACAGGATTTGAAATTGCCGTAAAAGAAGGCAAGCCGCACGCAATCATGTCTTCATACAACATGGTAAACGGCGCGTTTGCAGATGAAAATAAACACCTTCTCCGCGACATACTCCGCGGCGAATGGGGCTTTGAAGGCGTGGTCGTTTCCGACTGGGCCGGCACAAACAATAAAGTCGCTTCCACTATAGCGGGCAGCGATATTGAAATGCCCGGCTGCCGCTACGGCGCCGACGATATAGTAAAAGCGGTGGAAGCCGGCAAGCTTGATATTATGTACGTGGACGAGTGCGTGAACCGCGTTCTCGACCTCATAGAAATCACTACCGCGGGCGAAAAGGACAAGGAGTTCAACAAGGAAGCCCACCATGAGCTTGCAAAAGAATGTGCAGACGAATGCATGGTTCTGCTTAAAAACAACGGCATACTGCCCATAGCCAAATCCACAAGCATTGCGCTTGTAGGCGACTTTGCGAGCAAGCCTCGTTATCAGGGCGCAGGTTCTTCCATAGTTAACCCCACCAAGCTTGAAAGCGTAATGGAAGACACCCGCGAATTCCCCTTCAAGGTTATAGGCTACGCACAGGGCTTCGAACGCTACGGCAAACACAAAACCGTGCACATTGACCGCGCAGTGGAACTTGCCAAAAAAGCCGATGTTACTCTGTTCTTTGCCGGTCTCGACGAATTCAGCGAAGCCGAAGGTCTGGACAGGCAGACGCTCAAAGTGCCCGAAAATCAGATTAACATGTACAAAGCGCTCAAGGCTGCGGGCGTAAAGGTGGTAGTCGTTCTTTCCTGCGGCAGCGCCGTTTATATGGACTGGGCAAGGGACGCCGACGCCATTCTTTATGCCGGACTCAGCGGTCAGGCGGGTGCGGCGGCAATTCTGGACGTGCTCTCCGGCAAGGTTAACCCTTCGGGCAAGCTTGCTGAAACCTGGTCCACTCCCGAAATTCCCTGCGCAAGCGAAAGTTACTTCCCCGGCAGGCAGATGACGTGCGAATACCGCGAAGGTCTGTACGTTGGTTACCGTTACTTCGACAAAACCGAAAAACAGGTTGAATTCCCCTTTGGTTTCGGTCTTTCCTATACAAAGTTTGAATACAGCGGCATATCTGCCGACGACAAGGGCGTAAAGTTCACCGTAACCAATACGGGCGACGTTGACGGCGCTGAAATCGCTCAGCTCTACGTAGGCAAAAAAGACGGCAGAATTTTCCGCCCCGTAAGGGAGCTTAAGGGATTTAAAAAGGTATACCTCAAAAAAGGCGAAAGCAAGGAAGTTACCATTTCCTTCGACGACAAAACTTTCCGTTATTTCGACGTGGAAAGCAACCAGTGGGAAGTTGAAGGCGGCGAATATGTTCTGTATATAGGCGCGTCCTCGCGCGATATCCGCCTTGAAACCAAAGTAACGCGCGCGGCAACCAAGACGGAGTGCCCTTATAAAGCCGAAGAATTGCCCTCATACTACAGCGGCAACGTTGAAAAGGTGGGCGATAAGGAATTTGCCGAAATTCTTGGCAGAGATATTCCCAGAAGCGGATATAACTTCTATAAAAAGAATCGCATGGTAATTACCGAAAATTGCACGGTTGCAGACTTAAGGTATTCCAAGAGATGGGTCGGCAGGCTTTTCTCCGGCGTGATACGCTTTGCCATAAAGCTTATGTCGGCAACAGGTAACCGCGCTATGGCCAACACTCTTGTAATGGGCGTGCTTCACCAGCCCGTAAGGGGTCTTGCCAAGTTCGGCGGAATGTCGCGCAGACAGATGGAAGCGCTTCTGCTTATATTCAACGGACACTTCTTCAAGGGTGTAGGGCAGTTCCTCAGCAAGGAAAAGAAAGCTAAAAAGGCATAAAAGGACGCGGCATATGCCGCAAACAACATAATTCAAGATGCGCGCGCCGCAACGGCTTGCGGCTCGCGCAAATAAATGCAATCTGCGCAAAGAGGGATATGGCGCAGATTGAGCCGCATATATGGCGAAAATAAGTAAATCTGCGCGATAAATGCAACGATATACCGATTGCGCAGATTGAGCCGCATATATGGCGAAAATAAGTAAATCTGCGTGATAAATGCAACGATATACCGATTGCGCAGATTGAGCCGCATATATGGCAAAAATAAGTAAATCTGCGTGATAAATGCAACGATATACCGATTGCGCAGGTTAGCCGTAATTTACGGCAATAATATAAAATTTGCGCGTAAAGCGTAAAAATATTATTTTTATTTAAAGAGGGAAAGAAATATGGACGAAAAAATTTTGTTGGACGAAGAGGCAAAACTCCAGCCCAAGCCGCTTTCGCAGAATGCGTTTGTGGCGTTCTGGCAGAGAATCTGGCGCTGGTGGCAGGGCGTGTGGTACGGCTTTTCTGAAAAGCACGTAAAACTTGCCGGCTGGATTTATAAAATTGCTTTCTTCTTCATCTTCAGCATGAGCGTAACCGTATTGCAGTACATAGGCTTCGTAGCCCTGCCTTACGCGTTCGGACTCGACCTTGCGGGCACCGAATTCATGTGGCCCAACTTAAAACTTACCACTATCGACGGTAAAGACATTTGCTGGAACATTTTAGGCTACAACGTAAGCCGCAACGCTGCAGGCGAAGTTATTATAGGCGGCGGCCTCGGTTACTTCCTTGCTTACGAAATCACGGTGTTCATCGCACAGTGCATAAACTTCCCTCTTCAGAGGAACATAACCTTCCGTTCTCACGGCAACCCCTGGTGGCAGGCTATGTGGTATTTCATCGGCTGGGTTCTTGTATCCCTTTTCTGCAACGCCATCAACGGTCTGTGGATGCCTTTTGCCGAACTGTATGTTCCCGCGGCAGTCTATAACCTCCTCGTAACGTTCGTAACTGGCGGCGTTTCAATGGTTATATTCTTCTTCATTTTCCTTATCATATTCCCCGACGTTGACAAAACTGAACGTTCTAAAAAGGCTAAGCTCGACGCCGCTGCGGCTAAACTCGACACGGCTAAAGCTTCGGGCAACGCCGAAGAAATTGCTAAGGCTCAGGCCGCTTTCGATAAGGCTGCTCTCGCTTACGAAATCGCGCTCGAAAACAAAAAGGTGTTCCATTCCGAAAAGGCTATATCTTCCGCAAAATCGCTTGCCGAAGCTAAAATCAACGGCTATCACGGCATGAAAAATAAGCTTGCCAAATATGAAGCCGAGCTCGCAGAAGGCAAGGCGGACGCATCTAAGAAGGCTGAACTGGAAAAGAACATTGCCGATACCAAGGCTACTATAGAAAAAGTAAGAAACGAAGCTCTTTCCGCAGTTGCTTCCCGCGACGAAATTGTCCCCGTGGAAGAGGCCGTTATACAAGAGGTTAAATCGGCAAGAGAGAAGCGCGCTCAGGCGGCGGCATAACCTTCGCTCTGCGCATTATGCGCACACTAAATGTTTGGGTTGCTAAATCTTGTTGCAAAGCATAAATTGCGTTGCAGAGGTTTTATTTCGGAACTTAAAAGTACCGCTTATATTGCTCGGCGCAGGCTTTTGCGCATTATGCCGTTTTAAGCAGCATCGCTTTTTGTGAGATAGCGTTTTAATCGTTTTGCTGTTTCGGAATTAATATTAGCGGCATAATTTATGCGGCATAATTTATTTTGCTGCACTGAGAAAAGGTGCGCATATATCACGCAACCAACGCGTTTTTTAAGCTTTAAAAGAGTTGAATACAGATCTTACAAAACCGTAAGTTTTTTCATTTTTTAACTCCATTTGATACTAATCCCCGCAAGGCGCGCCTTGCGGGGATTAGTGTATGGTGTATTGTGCATATATGGCGTACTTTTTTACGTTTTAAACAGATAAAAGCATTGTCTATTTTGCACATAATCGGATAAGAAGATTATAATTTATTAAAAAAAGCATATTGCAAAAGGTCTGATATTGTGTTAAAATAGCTGAAAACCGACTATTTTTTCTGTTTTTGTTAAAACGAAGCTTTGGGTGGAATGTTTTTTGTTCTGCCCGCTTTGCAATGCGTTAGGCGCAAGCACTGTCGGAAAAAAGTTTACCGGTTAAAAATTTTTATATAAAGGGGTTTACATGCTTAAAGTTGCCATTGTCGAAAATGAGGAGGAGCAGGCAGAGCTTTTGCGCGGATATGTTTCAAGGTACTGCGAAGAGACGGGGGAAAAGTGTCAGGTAAGCGTCTTTACCAACGGCCTTGAATTTATCGAAGGCTATAAACCCGGGTTCGACGCCGTTTTCATGGATATAAAAATGCCGTTGGTCGACGGAATGGAGGCGGCGGAAAAACTGAGGAAAATAGATTCCGACGTAATACTGATTTTTGTAACCAATATGGCGCAGCTTGCAATCCGCGGATACAAAGTAAATGCCAAAGATTTTATGGTGAAGCCCGTTTCTTACTTCGATTTTGCCCTTGAAATGGATAAAATAAGGCGAGAGCACGAGCGACATTCGGAAGACTATATTTGGGTTAAATCTTCGGGCGTGCTCCGACGTATAGACTTTGCTGATATCTTTTATACAGATTAACCTTGCGTATAC
Source organism: uncultured Eubacteriales bacterium (assembly GCA_905207385.1). Classification (GTDB taxonomy): domain Bacteria; phylum Bacillota; class Clostridia; order Christensenellales; family Borkfalkiaceae; genus Coproplasma. The sequence goes on along the minus strand of CAJLLH010000041.1, from coordinate 3,727 downwards.
CTGGAACAAAGAACTCGCTTACGAGAATGGTCAGCTCATTCTTGGCGAATCGACCCTTCTTTACAACCTTCCCATAATGATAGGCCCCGGCATGAACATTCACCGTACGCCTTACAACGGACGTAACGTTGAATACTTCTCCGAAGACCCCATACTTTCCGGCTTCATCGGAAGCGCGGTTGTACAGGGCGCTCAGAGCAAGGGTTGCCTTGTAAACATCAAGCATATGGGCTTCAACGACCAGGAAGCAAACCGTTCGGGCGTTGCTGCGTTCCTCAACGAGCAGGCCGCGCGCGAACTTGAACTTCGCAACCTTCAGCAGGCATTCACCTCTAAGGGCAGGTCTTCCAAGATGGAAAACATTGAAGCTGGCGCAACCGAAAACGTTTATGCGGCAGAAGGCGCACGCGGCGTTATGACGGCGTACAACCGTATCGGCGCAACCGCATCCAGCGCTAACAAGGGCATAATGGTTAACGTGCTTCGCGAAGAGTGGGGCTTCAAGGGTTACAGCGTAACCGACTTCACCGGCGTTACAATGAAAGCCGCTCCCAAGGAATCCATACTTTACGGAACAACGGCATTCTGCGGCATGGGTTCGCCCAGCATCTCTTACTGGAATGCAGATACCCTCAGCAGCTATCCCGCAATGGTTGAAGCGCTTCAGCAGTCTATGCACTACGCGCTTTACGCCCTTGCAAACAGCTACGCTATGGACCTTAACATCAATACTCACACCGTATCTCTCATGACGTGGTGGAGGCAGCTTTACACCGCGCTTATAACCGTGACGGCAGTTCTCACGGTAGGCAGCGCTGCGGCATACGTGGTATTCAGCGTCAGAAACAAGAAATCTGAAGGGGAGGTATAAAAGCAATGTTGGCTTGGGTAAAAAAACAGAGCGTTAGCAGCTGGGTAGCAATCGGCGCAGCCGTGCTTACTCTTGTTGCGATGATAATTTATATCGCTAATTCAACTACGGGCTATATGACCGGTTCAAAAATGGACGCTCTTCCTGTAGTGTTCTCTGTAATTTCAATCGTATTGCTCGCCGCGCTTGTGGCAACTTCCGGCAAGCTCAATCACTGGGTTATAACCGTTGTTATGCTTGCCGTTGTGGTTCTGCTTTCCGTAAGCCTTGCCGTTATGATTAACGCAAGGACCGACGTTGCGGGCGACCAGTGGTTCATACCCGGCATGGCTACTGCGGAAAAGGGTGCTTGCCTCAACGGCGCTATCGCCGCGGCAGTGTTCTACGTGATTTCCATAATTGCGGTAGTCGTTACGGCAGTAACCAGCAAGTTTGAAAAAATCTGATAAGTTTTTTCGTACCATATTTATGCGTAAAGCGGGAGCGCGGGGCTTTGAGCCCTGCGCTCTTCGCGGCATAAGTCTTTTGTCATTCTGCGCAAAAAAACTTACTGTTCGAGATGTCGTTATTGACAGAACCCGCCGCGCGGGGATATAATCTGTAAGGCAGAAAGCTTTATTCTATTTAATGCCGCAAAAGCCTTTGTTTTTGCCTGCGGTATTGACAGATTGTGCACAATATTTTATAATATAGAAGTGCCCGAAAGGGTATATTAAAACGTTTTTTATGGCGCGCGACGCGCGGTAACATACTTGCGGAGGTTAATATGCAAAAAATTTCTTTTAACGAAGGTTGGGAGTACGGTCATATCGGCGAGGACTGGCGCTTAAGCGTAACTCTCCCGCACGACGCCATGCTTTCCGAAAAGCGCTCGGCGTTAAGCGCCGGCGGCAAAAATACCGGCTGGTATGAAGGTTACGATTATGTTTACGAAAAGAAGTTTCCCGTTCCTTCGGAGTGGAAAGATAAGCATATCGTCTTCGAATTCGAGGGCGTTTACCGTAACGCCAAAGTATACATCAACGGTCAGCTTGCGGGCGGTCGCGCCTACGGCTATTCCGATTTTTATGTGGACGCCGATAAATTCCTTAAATACGGCGAAGAAAACCGGATAAAGGTAGAAGCGTTCAATGCCGACCAGCCCAACAGCCGCTGGTATTCGGGCGCAGGCATTTACCGCCCCGTGTGGGTGCGCGTTATGCCTCAAAATCACATTCTTACCGACGGCATAAAAATTAAAACTATCGACTATAAAAATCCCCTCGTAAGCGTAAGCGTTAAAACAAACGCCGCGGGCAGCCTTAAAATAGAAATCATGGATAACGGCAAGCCCGTAACCTCCGTAAAGCTTTCTTCTGACGGCAAGGAAGCCGCCGAAGCTGAACTTTCCGTTCCTTCGGCTAAGCTCTGGAGTCCCGAAAAGCCTTACCTTTATACCTTAAGGGTAACCTTCGGCGACGACGTGCGCGAAGAAAAGTTCGGCGTGCGCGTGCTCGAATGCAATGCTGCGGGCGGACTTAAAATAAACGGCGAGCGCGTTATTCTGCGCGGCGCCTGCATACATCACGACAACGGCATTCTTGGCGCAGCGGGTCATCCGTTCGCCGAAGAGCGCAAAATAAAACTTCTTCAACAGTACGGCTACAACGCAATACGTTCCGCGCACAACCCCGTTTCCAAAGCCACGCTCGACGCGTGCGACCGCCTCGGCATGCTCGTAATGGACGAATACGTGGATATGTGGTACATCCACAAAAACAAGTACGACTTCGCCTCGCAGTTTGCAGACGAATGGCGCGGCGACCTTGCGTCGATGGTGGCAAAGGACTACAATCACCCTTGCGTGGTGCTCTATTCGATAGGCAACGAGGTTGCCGAAACGGGACAGGAAAAGGGCATAGCTCTCGCCAAAGAGATGACCGATTTCCTGCATACAATGGACGACCGCCCCGTAACGTGCGGCATAAACATATTCTTTAACCTTCTGTATTCGCTCGGCTTCGGCATTTACAGCGATAAAAAGGCAGAAACGGCAGCTCAGGCGCCCAAAAAGAAAAAGTCGGTTGGCAGCGAGTTCTTCAACGACCTCGCGGGACTTTTAGGTGCGACTACCATGAAGATAGGCGCGACCCTTCCCGGTTGCGACAAGCGCACAAGAGACGCATTTGCCGCAATGGACGTCGCCGGTTACAACTACGGCATTTTAAGATATAAAGGCGACTTCAAGCGCCATCCCGACCGCGTTATATTGGGCAGCGAAACGTTCTGCGCAGACGCGCGCAGATTCTGGGTTACCGCCAAAGAAAACCCCGCGCTCATAGGCGACTTTGTCTGGGCGGGCATGGACTACCTCGGCGAAGTTGGCGTAGGCTCGTGGGAGCACGCCGACTATGCTCCCGAATTTACCGGCGGCGCGGGCTGGGTAAGCGCGGGCAGCGGCAGGCTTGACCTCAACGGCAGACCTCTTGCCGAGGCGCTTTATACAAGGGTTGCATTCGACCTCGACCCCATACGCGTGGGCGTTGTGCGCGCCGATAAAGCGTTTGAAAAGCATTCGCCTTCGGCGTGGAAGCTTTCGGGCGCGTGGGAGAGCTGGTCGTGGGACGAATGCGACGGCAACAAAACGGTGGTGGAAGTTTACACCGCCTGCCCCAAAGCTGCGCTTTATATAAACGGCAAAAAGGTCGGCGAAAAGAGCGTTGGCAAAGATGCGCGCGCTTACTTCAAAGTAAAATACGAAAAGGGCGAACTCGTCGCCGTAGGCCTCGATAAGGCGGGCAACGAGGTGTGCCGCACATCGCTTAAAAGCGGCAAGCACGAAACGTATCTTTCGGCAATTCCCGAACTTGAAGAAGT
>CAJLLH010000040.1 GCA_905207385.1 uncultured Eubacteriales bacterium | reverse complement strand
TATCAGAAGTTTTAAGTTTAAAAAATTAAACTTCTATTATTTTAAGTCCGATTGATTTTGCATAATTTACGGTATAAAAAGTACCGCCGCTGTTTTTCCTTAAATAGCAGACGATAACACCACTGTTGTCAGCCATGTATCTGTCGCGCGCGTGCATGCACCAGCGGCTGTATTCTTTTGAAAAAATTACCTTTTCGTCGCAGTAATTTAAAATATTTTTATACCTTTCTTTATCTGAAAAACTAAAATATTCCGCCTGACCTTCGTAGGGAATGCAGGCTACTAATTTCACGTTATATTTTCCTTTGAATTTTAATACCGCTTCGCCGGCAGCCAGATCGAACCCCTTTGCCACTCCGCAATAAAAAGTATCAATTCCGCGCTTCATAAGTCCTTCGACCACGCGGTGAAGGAGTGCGAGGTCGAAGTCTGTACCGAGCTGTCTGTGTCCCGTAAATGCGCAACAATTTTCTTTCAAAGCGGGTTTTTCCTCTCTTTGCCCTGACCGCGCGGATACTTCGGCGGCGTGGACTTTATTTTTCTGTATACCACAAGCGTACGCGCGCCCGCACCTTCGGGCAGGTCGTACCGTTCCGCGCATTCAAGTTTCATTCCAAGAATTTCAGCCGCCCTGCGGGCTTCTTCAATCTCCTCTTCGGCGTCGCCCTTGTAGGCTATGAATATTCCGCCCTTTTTTACGAGCGGGGCGCAGTATTCAAGAAGGGTATTCAGCCTTGCCACCGCCCTCGCGCAGCACACGTCTGACTTTTCGCGCCACTTTTCGTCCCTGCCGGCATCTTCGGCGCGGCAGTTTACCACGGTAACGCCTTCAAGACCGAGTTTTTCGGCTTCGGAAGAAAGAAAAGCGCACTTTTTGCCTACGCTTTCGAACAGAGTGAACTTTAAATCGGGTCTGCAGATTTTAAGCGGAAAGGAGGGGAAGCCTCCGCCCGAACCCACTTCCGCAACAGCAGCGCAAGGCGGAAAATATTTCTGCCCGGCAAGGCTGTCCCAGATATGTTTTATGAAGAACTCGCTCCGCTCGGTTATGGCGGTAAGATTTACCTTTTCGTTGTAACTTTTAACGTCTTCAAAGAACTCTTCGAGCAACCGAACGCCGTCCTCGGAAGGTGTAAACCCGTCTTTATACACAAAAAATTCTCCTCTGTCTGTTGATAACGAGTCTGAAATGTTTTTCCACATTTTTAAGTATAACACGTTTTTGCCGCCTTTTCAAGCCAATAAAGCTAAAAAATACGCCTCTTTTTGGCTGTGAGTAAATGTAGAAATCTTTTTCAACAGCGGTGTATATTTGTGGATAACCCCGTTTTATCGCCCCGATTTTACAAAAAACGCCCTCTTTTTCCCAAAAGCGACAACTTTTTTTACTCCACCAATCCACAAAACGGACAAAACTTTTCCACAGGTTGCAAACAGAGTTATCCACCTAAAATTTCACTGCGCCGCTTTTTAAAAAAAGCTCATTTACTTGCTTTTTACCTTATTATTTGGTATTATATATTCATAACAGCACAATCTGAAAGGGCGGCGGGCAAAGTTATCCAGTTTTCCACCGCGCCTAATAATAATACTAACATCAATATCTTTTAATAAACTAAAAAAACAATACTAAAGGCAGGAAGATATGAAAGCAGTTTGCGAAGGAATCAACTTATCAGAAGCGGTTTTGAAGGTAGTAAAGGCTTGCGCCGTAAGAACTACCGTACCCCTTTTGGAATGCATAAAGATTTCGGCCGTCAACGACAGCATCACCCTTTCCGCGACGGACGGGGAAATTTCCATTCAGAAGACGGTAAAGGCCGAAGTTTACGAGGAGGGCGAAACCTGCGTTCCCGGCAGGTACTTTGCCGACTTCATAAAAAAGCTTGAAGGCGTTCAGATAACACTCTCCGTAGAGGGCGGACGCATGGAAATAAATTACGCGGACAGCCAGTCCTTTCTTCAGGTGCTCTCCGCCGAAGATTTCCCCAAAATCAGCACGGACATAAGCGAAAACAGCTTTACCATGAAGGTTGAAGACCTTAAAAAGGTAATAAGCGCAACTTCCTTCTGCTGCGCGACGGACGATTCGAGGCCCAACCTCAAGGGCTGCCAGTTCGTAATTGGCGGCGGCAAGGTATGCGTTACCGCGCTCGACGGGTTCAGGCTTGCGACAATAACGGCGCCCGTATCCGCCGCTACGGCAGACATGGATATAATCTGCCCCGCGCGCACGCTCAACGAGATTGAAAAGATGCTCCCCGCAGAGGGCGAGACGCAGATTTTTGTTCAGCGCGGAATGATACTCGTTTCCGTGGAAGACACCGTGCTTACCTCAAGGCTTTACGGCGGCGAATTCATAAAGAAGGAAAACATAATACCCAAGAGCTTTTCCACTGTCGTTACGGTGGATAAAGCTGCGCTCAAAAGCAGCATAGAGCGCGCGGCGATACTCGTGCGTTCGGATAAAAACAGCCTCATAATTTTCGATATCTCGGCGGGAACGATAGAAATTTCGTCCAATTCCGAAATAGGCAACGTGCAGGAGCCCGTAAAGGCGGAAGTGGACGGACACGACATAAGAATTGCGATGAATTCCAAGTTCATAACCGAGGCCGTCGGCGCGCTTGAAGAAGAGCGCATAACGCTGTCATTCAACAGCCACGTGCAGCCCTTCATATGCACCAACGCCGAAAATAAAGACGTGTTATATTTAATTTTACCGGTAAGAACGGCAAATAACGCTTGACTTTAAGTTTTTTTTGATTGTATAATTGACAATAGCGTAAAATAAAAAATTAAGGAAAATCTTTTGCCGCCGGCAAAAGATTTTTCGCGACGGAAAGAAGACTGATAAAAAACGGCTTTTCCGCCGATGTTTCCAGGAGGATGAAATGAAAAGGACTTACCAGCCCAAGAAAAGACAGAGAAGCAAGGTTCACGGCTTCAGAAAGCGTATGGCTTCCAAAGCAGGAAGGAACGTTCTCAAGAGAAGAAGAAACAAGGGCCGCAAACACCTTTCCGCGTAAACGGCAAGGCGGCGGCACAGTCCGCACAGCGGCACATATGAGCGCCGCCCTTTTTCAATACTTTTAAAGGGTGTTTTTGATGAAGTACGCAAGGCTGAAAAAAAACACCGACATACAGCGTCTGTTCAAAAAGGGCAAAAAGGCGTACTCAAGGGAGCTTACCGCCGTATACTCCCCTTCGGCGGAGCTGAAAATGGCGGTCATAGTTTCCAAAAAACACGGGAAGGCCGTAAAAAGAAACAGGATAAAGCGGCTTATAAGGCAGGCGTTTTACAATACGTGCGGCCTTTGTCCCGCATGCTGCGCAATTATACTCATTCCGCGCGTAGAGGAGGAGTATACCCTCGCAAAGTTCGAGCTTGCGCTTAAAACGTGCTATAAAAGAATGCAATGTACGCGCGCATAAAAATAATATTCAAAAAGCTCAGGCGCACGGTTTTCAGACCGTATCTGAAAATGTTTCTGATGCGCCTTATAATATTTTACCAGCGCCACATATCCCGCGGGACGTGCATGTTCACGCCCACCTGTTCGGAATACATGCTGCGCGCGCTGAACAACCACGGCGTTGTGATAGGCATACTTTTAGGCTCGTGGCGCATTATGCGCTGCAACCCTCTGACTAAGGGCGGGTACGACCCCGTTCCCGAAAATTATTTTAAGGTAAGGTGGGTGCTTTAACCCCGCTGCAAAGTAAAAAATAATGAACTTTTTGGCTACGTTACCCGCCGAATCCACGGGATTCATCAGCTTCATGGTCAAGCAGATATCCCAGATAGAGTTGAACTGGATCGGCGAAATAATCAAATTCCTTGTTGAAGGCATAGGCATAACCGCCGTAGGCGTAATTATATTCACGCTTATTTTGAAGACGATAGTTATGCCGCTCGACGTCTTTTCCAAGGTCAAAACAAAAAAGCAGTCCCTCATAATGAAGAGGATGCGCCCGCAGATGGAAAAACTGCAGAAGCAGTACGCCAACGACAAGGCAATGTATAACCAGAAGGTTATGGAGCTGTACAAAAAGAACGGCTACAGCATGCTGGGAATATGCCTTCCCACGGTAGTTTCGCTTGTCGTGTTCATGGTTGTGTTCAGCCAGTTTTCCACATATTCGCAGTACGCCAATCTCGAGCTGTACCGCGGAATGGTTACGGCGTACAACGAAGTGGCGCAGGAATACGTTTACGACGAAGAAAATAACGCCGAAGGCTTCCTCATTGCCGCTAAAGACAGCGACGGCGAAGAAGTTTATCGCGTAGATTTCGGCAAATTTGAAGAATATTACACCGCCAACAGGGCGCAGAACGACCCCACTTACGAAGTTCTGACCGCAGATGTCGAAACGGAAAACGACATGTTCATAATCATAAAAGATTACATGGCTGAATTCGCGCGCGACGCTTCTGCACAGTATTACAAAGAAAACAATCAGGGCTTTTTATGGGTAGGCAACATCTGGTATCCCGACTCTATGCTGAACAAGGAAGTGCCCACGTTCGATAAGTTCGTAAGCTCGCTTTCAAGGGCTTCGGATCTTAGCAACTATGAAGAAAGTTACAACGAAGTAACCGCCCACCTCGACAAGCAGAAGGATACTTACAACGGCTATTTCGTGCTCATAGTACTGGCGATAGGCATGATGTTCTTGTCGCAGTTCTTCATGATGCGCATGCAAAAAGACATGAACGAGCTCGGCACGGTAGACGGCAGCGGTCAGCGCACCAACAAATGGATGCTCATACTCATGCCCATAATTTACGGTGTATTCTCGTTCTTCTACAGTGCTGCGTTCTCGCTGTACATGATAACGAACACGCTGTACAGCTTTGTTACGACGCTTATAGTAAACAAGGCGCTCGACGTGAAATTCAGAAAGCTTGAAGAGCGTCAGGAACTCGATAAATATCTCCGCAAACCCTCCAAGGCCGAAAAGCAGGTAAAGAGGAATAAGAGATAAAGTGATAAGGAGCTTCATTTGATTATGGAAGAAAATATGGAAAACGTTTTTACGGGCAAAACGGTAGACGAAGCCGTTGAAGAAGCCCTTAAAACGCTCGGCATTGAAAGGGAGCAGGCGGAAATTACCGTGCTCGAGGAAGGCAAGAAAAAGCTTTTCGGTTCTATAAAGGCAAAAGTAATGGTAGTTAAAAAGGCTTCCGACGGCGAGCGCGCCGCAACCTTTATTGACGGACTTTTAAAAATTCTTAAAATTCCCGCTTTCAACGAAGTCGTTTCCGACGGCGAAAAGATTGAAATCGAAATAAAGACCACCAACACCTCGGCAGTAATCGGCCGCAGGGGTGAAGTGCTCGACGCCATTCAGTGCATAGCCGGCGCAGTTGCCAACATTGGCAGGGATGAATACAGGCGCGTCGTGGTAGATTGCGAAAACTACCGCGCCCAGCGCGAAGAAAAGCTCAAGGACGTAGCCGTTGCCAAGGCTGCAAAAGCCGTTGAAAAGAAGAGGCGCGTTGCTCTTGAGCCTATGAGCCCTTACGAGCGCCGCGTAGTTCATTCCGTGCTTGCCGATAACGAAGAGGTTACCACCGTTTCCGAAGGCAAAGAACCTATGCGCAGGGTAGTTATAATACCCAAGAACGAAGTTCCTTTCGAAAGAAAAGAAAAGCGCGGCAGGCAGTTTAACCGCGATAAGCGCGACGGCGACCGCGGCGAAAGAAAGTTCGGCGACAGAAGGGAACGCCGCTTCGACAGGCGCAACGGAGAAAAGAGGGACAGGGGCGAAAGATTTAACCGCTCCGACCGTCCCGAGCGTTCCGAACGCCCCGCACGTCCTCCCCGTTCATCCGCACCCAAGGGCAAAAAGCAGATTTACCTCGGCACGTTCCTCGGAAACAGCGGTGCCGGCAAGGAAGAAAAGAAGGACGAAAACAAGGGCGAATAATCTGCCTTTTGCTGAGTTTTTCCAATCAGGAAAATATGCTTGATAAGTCAGCGCAAACAGCTTACTTTGTAAGTTTGCAAAAAAGCTTGCGCGGCAAGTAAGCGCAACGACTTACTTTGTAAGCTTTTGTAAACAGCTTGCAAAAAGCGTTATATAAAAAGCGCGGTATTTCGCGCTTGCAAAATCAAAAAAAGGCGCCGCAACGCGGCTTACCTACTGCCCAAAAGAGGGGTTCAGCTCGCGGAAGGTTTTCGGCTCAACACTTCCGTTATAAAAAAACCGAAGGAGAATACAGATTAAGTATTTTTCGGGGACGGTTTTTCAGCCGTCCCTTTTTTATTTGATAAGCCTTTAAATTAACGGCGCGCATTTTCCTTGGAAAAGATAAGGAAAATGCGCGCCGCAAAAATGCGGGCGGGTTGGGTAAAAGAAAAATACTGCGCCGTAATCTGTAAAAAAGTATGAAAGAGTTTTTCAAAGGCGTTGCAAGCGATTTTTCGCATTGGAACACCAAAATGCTGTGCAGGGCGGGCGTAATCGCCGCGCTGTACGTAGTGCTTACCTGTGCGCTCGGACCTATCATCCCTTACGGCCCTTTCCAGATAAGACCCGCCGAAGCGATGACAATTCTGCCCCTCTTCTTTCCCGAGGCAGTTCCCGCGCTGTACATAGGCTGTATGCTGGCAAACCTCATTTCCGCTTACGGCGTGTACGATATATTTTTAGGCAGTCTGGCGTCGCTCCTTGCAGCCATACTTACCTATTTTACCGGCAAGCTCATCAGAAACAATATCGCAAAGGTAATCGTAGGCGGCATCTTCCCCGTAATCGTCAACGCGTTCATAGTTCCCGCAGTGTGGATACTTGCAGGCTCTTCCGATGTCGTTTACTGGGTTGAATTCGGCATAATGTGCGCAAATCAGGCGCTCTGGGTTTACGTGCTCGGCATTCCCCTGTTTATAGCCGTTTTAAAGCTCAGGGAAAGGGGCGTAAGCGTATTTACCTCGCCCGTGCATGCGGCGGCTTCTGCACAGGGAAAAACGGCTTCACAGCCCGTTTCTCTGCCTTCTGAAGACGAGCAGTAAAATAAGTAACAAAGATTTTAAAAGTTTGCTTGAACAAAGTTCAATAAAGCGGCAAATAAACTTCAATAAAGAAGCAGTCAAAGTTTAATTAAGTCCCGAACAACGTTTAATAAATCGGAAAACAAACTTTAAAAAGCCGCAAACAAAGTTCAAAAAGCCACTGATAAGGTTTAATAAAGCCGCCGAACGGCGTAAAATTTAAATCAGAAATTAATCTTAAAAGAAGAGCGCCCTTCCGAAAAAAAAGTCGGAAGGGCGCTCCCTTTAGTTTTGACCTGGTTTTATTGCTTTCGATTTCAGATAAGCGCTTTTTGTGCAAAAGTAAGTGCTTCGCGTATGCGCTTGTATATTACTATTATAATTAACTAATGGTTATTTGTCAACTAAAATACTAACCAATGGTTATAAAATTATCCATGAATATGAATAATTCAAGTATGGATAAAATTAAACAGCGCCTTAAGGAGGAAATAGAGAACAGCGGACTTACTAAGGCGGAAATAGCTTGCAGGGTGGGGGTGTCGCCTGAGATGATAACCCAGTACATAACCACCAAAAAGTTGCCCAGGCTTGATACCTTTGCGCGGCTTTGCAAGGAACTGGATATATCTGCAAACTATATTTTGGGTCTTGACGAATGACGGCGGGTCTGCGCCGCAAAAATTGGCTGTAAAATTCAGCTTTTTAAAAATTTGTCGTTGTCCTGTTTAATTTGTTTTGCCTTTTTTGTATCGGCTGAACCAAAGTCGGCGGAAAAGTCTGCGGCAAAATCAAGGTCAAAGTCGCTTTCCCCGCTTATTGCGATGACAGCGACTATTATAGCCACTATGAACACCGAGTAGGCAGAAAGAGTAAGCGCGCGCATAAGCTCTTCAAAGTCGGCGGAGGGGGATACCATTGAGTATATGAACCCGCACATCACAAGCATGTAAAAGCCGAACGTTGAAACGAAAGTTGTTTTTGTAAAAATAACTACGAGCACGTAAGCTATAACCGATAAAATCAGCCACAGCCAGAAAAAAAGCTTTATGTGCCGCGAAAGGGGCGGAATAAGGCACAGCGCAAAAAACAGCCACAGGTATGCGATGCAGGCAAGGCTAACAAAAAACATTGTCAAAAAGCCGTTATTTAGCCCGCGGAATATGTACCAGGCGCGAATGCAACAGCCTAAAGCTACTGCGTTTACCGCAAAGCACGCAATGTTTACTGCGGTTTTATCCCTTACTACAAAAGCAGTAATGCCGCTTATTACAAGCAGAAATGCGCCTGCGCAAATGTATGCCCAGCCGTAAGATTGCTCGGGGCAGGGAATAAACCCCGTCGCGAACGCCGTAAGCGAGGCTACAAGCAGAAAGGCAAGCGCCATCAAAGAAACAAAGCCCGTCTTTTTAAATTTGTCCATTTTCCCTTTATCTTTTTTAAGTGCTTCGGTTTGCACAGAATGGCAAGCCGTCCTTTTTTTATTTAACCGCGCGCAATAAAATTCTTTAATTCAAGCGCAAAATAATGTTTTGGATAAATCAAATTCTTTAATAAGGCTGAATATTTTAATGGGAGAAAGGGTGGGAGAGTTATAAAAAATTTAAAATTGTCCCGCACATATGCCGCAACCAATTAAAATTTAACTTCAGCTTTTTAATAAGAATATCATATAAAGTCCGTCGTGTCAATGCGGCGGACTTTATTTTTTTGTCTTGAACGTTTGCGCACGGCGGTAAAAAGTTTTGCCACCGCATTGCCTTGCGCCTACAATTTTGCGGAACTATAATTGCCGATAACGCGGTTGTGCCCGCCGCACCGATAATTTATAGCCGTCAATAGTACGTTAAGAAATATTGCCCCGCTCACGCCGCGTTGCCGATACAACAAAACACCGTTACTCCGTCAATGTCGCGCCGTTTATTCGGTTGTGTCTCAAGCCGCCGCACTCACGTGTGCCGTCAATACAACAAAACACCGTTACTCCGTCAATGCCGCGCTACTTAAACGATTGTGTCTCAAGCCGCGCGCTCACCGCGTGCCGCCAATCTGACGCAACGAGGTTGCGCCAAAAATTCCGTGCCGAGAACAGCAAACGCCAAAACACCAAAACGATAAAAATACCACCTACAATCACGCGCAGACTAAGGCGCAAAATACTGCTATAAAAAACAAGCG
>CAJLLH010000039.1 GCA_905207385.1 uncultured Eubacteriales bacterium | reverse complement strand
AATACCCGAAAATATGCCTGTGCCGCCCGCAGCCTGCTGCGGGCGGCTTAAAAAATAAATTTTTATTTTGGTTGCTGAAGCGCATAGTACAGTATTAAAAAACATACCGATATGCCTATAAGCACAAGCCCGACTATAAGCATAAAGCCCATGCTGTGCTTCTTTTCCTTGCGGGATTGCTTGTAGTCGTAAAACGTTTTGTATTTTCTTTTGGTTACGTCCCTGCGCAGATTATCGAAAATGAGTATAAAGCCGTAGGCAAGCATATCGAATACGCCGCCGTTGGTTACAAACACCAGAAGCCCCGCGCAGGCTATTATTACGCCCGATACAAAAAACGCGTCGCTTAAAATGTGCATAACGTCGACCACGTCGGTCTGGGTGTATACCCCTTTAGCGCTCATTATTATAAGCGCAATCGCAAGCCCGACCGCCGAAGTTATGCCGTACTGCAAAAGTTTTGTCTTCATCGGCTTATTCGGTTACTCCAAGCTCAGCCTTATAGCGCGCAAGTTCGGTTTTGTTGCAGTAGATGAAATGCCCGGGCACTACTTCGTGCATTGAGGGTTTATCTACCGAATAATCGTGCTCCGCGAGGGGATTGTAAATAATCCTTTTGCGCGTCTTTTCATATTCAGGGTCGGGCAAAGGTATAGCCGAAAGCAGACTTTTTGTGTACGGGTGCAGAGGATGAGCGAACAGTTCGTCGCTGGACGTAAGTTCCACTATCTTGCCGAAATACATAACGGCTATTCTGTCCGAGAAGTATTTCACGACGGAAAGGTCGTGGGCGATGAATATTATTGTAAGGCCTAACTTATTCCTTAAATCGTTTAAAAGGTTAATAACCTGCGCCTGAATGGATACGTCGAGCGCGGATACAGGTTCGTCGGCTATTATAAGTTCGGGGTTAAGAATTATAGCGCGCGCTATGCCTATGCGCTGGCGCTGTCCGCCCGAAAATTCGTGGGGATATCTGCCCGCGTGTTCGGGGACAAGACCTACAAGGTCGAGCATTTTATAAACCTGCTCGTCTATATACTTTTTGTCCTTAATGCCCCTTATTATAAGACCTTCGGCTATTATCTCGCGGACGGTCATTCGGGGATTGAGGGACGCGATAGGGTCCTGAAAAATCATCTGAATCTTGTTCATTATCCTGTCCTTTTTAGCAAGGCGGAGCTGTTCAAGATACTCAGATTCAATTTTTTTGCGCTCTTCTTCGGTGGAAGCCGACGCAATAAGCGGAGCATACTTTTCAGAAATAAGCTTGCACTGCTCTTCGGCATATGCCGCGTTGCAATGCTTATGGTCGTGATGCGCGCTTTTGATTTTATCGTGAATGGCAGACGCGCGTTTTTCGTGCTCTGCCCTCAGTTCGTCGAGGCGTTTTACATACTCGTAATCGTTAAAATTGCTGAGACGTTCGGCCTCTTTGCGCTCGGCTTTTATTTTTGCTTTTTCTTGCGCGTAGCGCCTGTTTTCGGCGGAAAGCTCCTCTTTATAAGGGCGGTCGCCCGCGCATATGCGCTGACCTTCGAAATAAATGCTTCCGCCCGTTATATCGTAAAGGCGGATTATGGAACGGCCCGTGGTCGTTTTGCCGCAACCGCTTTCGCCTACTATTCCGAATACTTCGCCTTTTTTTACGTCGAAGCTTACGCCGTCGACGGCTTTGAGCGTCTTTCTGCCCATTTTGAAGTACTGTTCCAAGCCGTCAACTTTAAGGAGAATATTGTTTTCACGCATGTAATCGTGAATTTCGCGAGCATCTTCAAAAGTCATATCACTTTTCATTACTCTTCTCCTTCATTCTTCTTATTCTGTCCGTAACAATTTTAGGCGGGTCGACTTTGGGCGCGTCGGGGTGCAGAAGCCACGTGGCGGCGCTGTGCGTGGGGCTGATTTCGAACATCGGAGGCTGCTCCTCGAAGTCTATTTCCATCGCATACTTGTTGCGCGCCGCAAACGCATCGCCTTTGGGCGGGAATATCATGTTGGGCGGAGTGCCGGGAATAGCTTCAAGTTTTTCCTTGGTGTCCAGGTCGGGCATAGAAGAAAGCAACGCCCACGTATACGGATGACGGGGGTCATAGAACACGTCTTCAGCCGTGCCGTATTCAACTATCTTGCCCGCATACATTACGGCAATTCTGTCCGCCATGTTGGCTACAACGCCAAGGTCGTGCGTAATGAATATAACCGAAAGATGCCTTTCCGCCTTAAGCTTGTTTATAAGCTCGAGTATCTGCGACTGTATGGTAACGTCGAGCGCGGTAGTCGGCTCGTCGCAGATAAGTATGTCGGGGTTGGCGGCGAGGGCTATTGCTATTACTATGCGCTGGCGCATGCCGCCCGAAAATTCAAACGGATACTGCTTGTACCTTATGGAAGGTTCGGAAATGCCTACCTCCTCCAGAAGTTTGAGCGCCCTTACCTTTGCCATGCGCCTTGTCATTTTGTATACTGCGGCGCTTGCCTTATCTTTAAGGTCGTCGATAAAGGCTATCGTTTGAGCGTGGCTGTCGAAAGCGGAATCGTTCTGAACTTCCTTTTCAAAGCCTTCCTTAAGGCGAACAACAACGGATATTATGTTGTTTTTTACAAGCTCGAGGTCGACTATAGCAGGGGGAACGACTTTCCAGTCCGGCTTTTTGCCGGCGGCTATAAGTTTTTCGTAGCGGGCGGTCTGCTTTTCGTAACGCGCCTGCTCCTTAGGGTTGTTTTTAAGACCGGTGTAATACTTTTCCAACCAGCTGAGCATTGTGCCGTGGAAGGTATATTCCGCGCTTGCCTTATAAACCGAAAGCCTGTCTATGGCGGCGGAAATTTTTGCCGACAGAGATTTGAGCTCTGCGTATATCTTCTTTTTATCGTTAAGGTCGCTCTTTATGAGCGCGATGAAATGTTCGCAATCTTTTATAAGTTCGCGCTTGAGCGAAACAGAACGGTCGTGGCTGTATTTTATTGCGCGCATCGCCTGACTTATGAAGTCAAGCAGAAAGTCGCTGTCCAAAAACTCCAGCGCCGAGCGGTTAAGCTCGTCTATGTCCATAGAATAAATATCTTCTTCGGGCTTACGGAGAACAACGTAGCCTATTCTGAAGAAGTTGGGTTTCGACCTCGTCTGAGCCCCGTCGGTAAAGTTCTTAAGTGCGCACAGGCGGTCCCTGCACTCGTCGCTAATGGCAAACGCGCCGAAGCCGAACATCTTTCTGTCTTCGGTAAGTCCGCTTATAAGCGCGAGAATTTCTTCCGAGGACGCAACGACGAACGGGTGAATGCTAGTCTTTGCGTACTTTATGATTACGCCGAGGCGCGCGCGCACATCAACTTTCTGTTTTTTGTCCAGCATGAACAAAAAGTCTTCTATTTCCGCGGAAGCTTCTATCGCCGCGCTCATAGCCTCGTTATACCTGCCTTCGAGGCGGCAGCTGTTTATGCAGAAATTATCGAAAGTTTTGCATTTTTCCGCATTGGAAACTTTTTCATCCGCAACGCCCTGCTTTGCGTCCACTTCGTCCATGGTTTCGCGCAGAAGCTTAAGGCGGGAATTGAAACCGTTGCGGCTGGTGCGCTGGCTTACCTTGCCCTTTAAAATCATTGCTTCGGTAAGCTGTTTGCCCACGCGCATTATGGGGTTGAGGCTGGACATGGGGTCCTGGAAAATCATGGCGATTTTATCGCCCCTGAGTTTATGGAACTCGTCTTCGGAAATTTTTAAAAGGTCCTGCCCGTCATAGAATATTTCGCCGCCTTCAACTATTGCGTTGTTGGCAAGAATGCCCATGATGGCGCGGTTGGTAACCGATTTGCCCGAGCCCGATTCGCCAACTATTGCAAGCGTTTCGCCTTTGTAAAGGTCAAAAGACACGTCGCGCACAGCCTGAACCTTGCCGCCCTGAGTGCGGAAAGATATTACAAGATTGTTTACTTCAAGTTTCTTTTCCACAGGTTAATCCTCCGTACCGCGCAGCGACGGGTTGAACGCGTCGCGCAAACCGTTGCCGAACAGGTTAAAGCTAAGCATTAAAAGCGCAAGGAAAACTGAGGGGAACGCTATTATATGCGGGAACGTAGTAAGGTAAGGCTGTCCGCCCGCGAGCAGCGTTCCTACGCTGGTAAGACTGCCTGACGACAGATTTATAATGCCGAGGTAACTTAAGTTTACTTCAGAATAAATCATCGAAGGTATTATAAGCGCGCAGCTTGTAACAAGCGTGCCCAGCGCGTTGGGGAAAATATGCTTCCATATTATTCGCCTGTTCTTTGCGCCGAGAGTGCGCGCCGCAAGCACGTATTCCTGATTTTTGTATCGGTAGAACTGCATTCGCGTAGTCGACGCCATGCCTATCCAGCCCGTCATGAAGAAGGCTATGAACAGCACGACCATTGAACTTGACGCCTGCATATGAAGCTGCAACAACGTAATTATGATTACGCTGGGCACAGCTGCCAGAATATCGGAAATTCGCTCCATAAGAAGGTCGACTTTGCCGCCGTAATAACCTTCTATCGAACCGTATATCGCACCGACGATAAGGTTTACAACCGCAACGCATATGGCGAACAGGAACGAGAATCTTGCACCGGAAGCAAGGCAGGTTAAAATATCCTGACCGAGCTGGGTAGTGCCGAGCAGGAAGAACGGTTCGGTTATGCCGTCCTGCAGGTAATAGGAATGATAGAATATATAATATTCGTAGTAGTTGATTCTGAGTTCATAGCCCGTATCGGTTACGCGGGCATATTCGTACTCCACTCCGTTTTCGCCGTCGCCTTCAATGCGGATTGAATTGTAATTATCTGTAGAAGGCTCGCCCACGGCGTGGCTGGCGTACACGGGAATTATGTTGCCATCGCTGTCGTACACAATCTGAGTGCCGCCGTTGCGGGTTTCGGTTTTGTAGTAATAGTTTGCGTCCTTGCGCATCGTGGCAGACTGCGGTCTGTCTGAAAGCTTTACGGTGGGATATATTACCTGAATGCCCGTTTCGTTCTGGTACTTCTGAATGAGTTCATACTCCCAGGTTTCGGCGTTGTAATATATGCATCCCGTGGACTGGTAAGAATCCAGACGGAAATAATACAGCCCGCCCTTTATTTCGTACTCCTGATTTTTTACCGCGTTGTGCCCCGTTTCTTCGCCCATATAGTAATAATAGTCGAAGGTCTGTTTGTTGAGCGCTTCAGAAGAGCAACCGTCCCAGAAATTTGTTTCTGCAAACAGATGGCTTTTAGGCAGAGTGAAGCGGTAATAGGTATCGTTATACGCAACGGTATAAGGCGTGCAGAAAGGCACTATTATTGCGTACAGAATGAGCACTAAAATTATTACCGCGCCGACAATCGAACCCTTGTTTTTGCAAAAGCGGCGGAAAGCGTCGCGGAAGTAGCCGACAGGCTTGGTTTCAAGCTTGGCGTCGTGAGTGCGGTCGCCGCCCGAAACAAACCTGAATTTTTCTGCGGGGATTTTTTCGTAACTTTTTGCTTCCATATATTATCTTGCCCCCATTCTGATTCTAGGATCGATAAATCCGTAGCTTATATCGACTATTATGCCTGCAAGCAGACCTACAAGCGTGTAGAAGCCCGAAAGCAACAGGAAGAAGTCGTAGTCTACAACCTGTATAGACGTAAGGTAAAGCATGCCTACGCCGGGTATGGAGAAGATGTTTTCTATAATCATCGAGCCGCTGAGAACTGAAACGAACTCGGACAGTATCATGGGGAATATAGGCACCATTGCGTTCCTTAACGCGTGCCTTAACGTAGCCTGAGCGCGGGTAAGTCCCTTTGTGCGCGCAAGAAGCATGAATTCGCCCGTAAGCACTTCGGTAAGCTCGGCGCGGGTGTACCTTGCATAACCCGCAATAGAGCCGAGGCACAGCGAAAGCACGGCAGGCAACATACTTCGGAACATTGACCACGAAAAATAATCTGTACCCGATTCCATCATAAGCGGGAAGAGCTTAAGACGGAAGCAGAAAATATACTGAATGAGGAAAGCGTAAACTATTGAAGGCACGGCTATGAGCACCATAACGCCGGTGGAAATAACCTGGTCCTGCCACTTATTCTTTCTGAGAGCAGCAAGTATGCCGAGGCCGAGACCGATAGGCACGCCGATGATTGTGGAGTACACGTTTATAAGCACCGTCGGAGGCAGACGGGTAACAAATACATCCCAAACGGGCTGGTTGCGGTAACCGGGCATGTTGACGCCTATACCGAAGTCGCCCTCCGTTACTATTCGCTTGATATAATTAAAAAGCTGCACCATAATAGGGTCGTAATACCCGCGCGCGCGCAGATTGGCTTCGATAAGTTCTTTATCAGAACCCAGTCCGGCACTTATGGGAATGGGCAGAAGCTTAATAAGCACGAAGCAAATAAGCATGATTATGCAGAAAGTCATAATCATCAGCCCGATTCGCTTTAAAACGTATTTAAGCATATACATGTGCAGTTGTCTCCTTTTTTTATGAATAGGTGAAGCAGCGAGGAAGAATAATCCCCGCTGCTTACGGTCTATTCAAAAATTAACGTAAAATTTTTGATTCCTGACGCTGAAATCAGAAAGTATAATTAAGAATGCCGTCCTTGTCAGCGGCTACGAATTCCTCCCACTCGGTATCGTCGAAGTTGTAGCTCATATACCTTACGCCGCCGAAGCCCATGAAGGTATTGTATTCGTAGCTTATATATTCGCACTTGTAGCTTATAAGGCTTGCCGTCGTGCTGCTGTATACGGGTATAGACCAGTATGAGCCAAGAATTGCAGTCTCTTCAGCCGCAAGTATCTGAAGCTGAATATCATAATCGGCTGTAGAGAAGTTATGAGGCGCAGGCCTTCCCTCGTCATCCGTAGTAAGACCCTGGAGGCACGCATCCCAAAGCTTGAGGTCCATCGTGATGGGCTCGCCACCGTTGTAGCCTTCAAGCGTAAGCGTAAATTCTACAGTTTTGGGATCCCAACCGGTTGCATACCTGTTTGCATCCCAAATTTGGGTTGCGCCGAGCAGATAGCTGGGATTGAACGCCGCCGAACCCCACGCGCTGAAGCAGATATCGTAGTCGCCGTTAGAGAATTCCTGATCCCAGTTATCGGTTGTAATGAAGAACTTTATTTCAAGTTTGCCTTCCATAGGCGTACCTACGAGCGCCTGATTGAAAGCTGTTTCAAGGTAAGCCCTGTTACGTTCTGCGTTTGCAGTCTGTTCTTGTACGCCGAGGGTAAGAACTATCTTGTCGCCATCGGTGTAATCGCCTGCAGCTACAGCCTTATCGTAAGCCTTCTGCATAAGGTCGCGTGCAAGCGTAAGGTTGTAACCGGTAAGCGCGTTTACGGCATCATCAATATCGGTATACTTGGTTGAACCAACAGTCCAGCTGCCGTCGGAATTCTTGGTTGCGCCGTATGCGTTGAGAAGAGCTTCCTTAGCAGCGTCGGTTTCGCGGTATACGCCGCCGTTTTCAACGTCGTAATAGTAAAGCTCGTTGAGGTAACCCAAAGCGCCCATGCTGCTGGGTGCGTTAACCGAGCAGTAGTCGTCGCGGTCGAGCGCAAGAGAAAGCGCCTGACGGAACTCGTCATACTTAAGCATTATGTTTGCGCCCTTCTTATAGACAGCTGTAGCCGACTGAAGGTTGAGGCTGAAAGTATAAGTTTCGGGCGTGAAGTATGCGCGCTCAGAATTCCTGTACTGGTTAATTATGGTAGTATCAATACCAATGCCGTCGAGGTCGCCCTGCTGGAAAGCCTGCCATGCAGTATTCCATTCGGGGATATAGTCAACAACTATATTATCGGTCTGATACTGGTCGTCATACTGCTCCATTCCGTAGCCATACCATTCGGTATTGCGCGAAACGGTGTAAGTTCTGCCCGCCTGGAAATTGGTGAGCTTATAAGGACCCCAGCTTGCGCTGTTTGCTACGCTGGTGGTGTTGTAAGCGTTGGTATAAGGTTTAGTAGAGCTGTTTTCGAGTTTTTCCCAAAGGTCTCTCTTTACAAGAGGGAAGCTTTCAAGATAGTAAGCCGCCTCATAGGTAAGGTTACCATCTTCGTCTACGGGATGAATGGTGTTATCGATAACTATAACAAGCTCGTTTTCGTTCTCGCCTACAAAGAAGCCTACTTCGTCAAAGCTCATTTCGGGATACGTATACTGCATAAGGAAGAAGTCGAGTTCTTCGTTATCGACAGTCTTCCAACAAGCAAGCACCTTATCCCAGGTAGCTTTGAGTGATGAGTCTGCTACTATCTGAGCATAGGTCTTTCCTTCGAGCGCAAGCACCTCTTCAACAGTAGCATCTACGACATTGTTAACGCCTGTCGTAGTTATATATTCGGCAACCATTTCAGCTGTATATGAGTCGGGGAAGCCCATATAAGTTCTGAAAGACGAAACCGCCCCGCCGAATTTTTCAGCATTCTCTGTGGAGTTGCCAAGCGAGAAGTAAATATTGTTGTAAAGGCTTTCTTCAAAAACGCTTTCAACATCGTGAGCGGCAAACCAACCAGACTGACCCTGATATACATAATTCCTTGCGTTGTGCAGTATATAGTTACCGCTGTAGTAGTTGGAAGCCTGAGCGAACAGATAGTTGGGTGAAAGCTGCTGAGACATTGTGTAAACAAAGTCTTCCGCATGAATTTCAGTGCCGTCGTCCCAGGTGAGGTCGTCGCGCAGAGTAATTGCGAACGCGTGTCCGCCATCTTTCGCCATCTCGGCAGTAATGCCGTACTGACCTACATAGTCAGCCGTTACGTCTTTAAGTCCTGTAGCCGCGGAATAGTCGACGGTAAATCCGCCGGGTACGATATTGCCGTCTTCGTCGAATTCATAGTTGAATTCAAAGAAAGAGCTGTTAAGATACTGAATGAGTTCGATATCCATAACGTCGGAAGTATTAAGCTCAGTCCATATAGCAGGCATCTGCCCGGTATAAGTATTGTAGGTATACTCCTTAGTATCTTGCCAGCCTGTACGGTCACGCTTTACGATATTGTAAGGCTGCTCATCGTCAGAGCAAGCCGCCATACCGATAAGGGAGCCGACCATTACAGCCGAAGCCGCCAAAGCTACAACTTTTTGCCATTTCTTTGCCATTTTCTTTTCCTCCAATGGAATATTAAAGAATATTGCGCGACATCACCGCACCCTTTTCCGGGCGCTGCAATACGTTCAGCTTTGTATCTGCGCCGGAGGCTTTACAAAAAACGCACTGAACTTCATCTGCCTCCGCGTATCACATAAGTTATTATTAACTTTTCGCGCAATTTTATTTTAACAAATTTATAAA
>CAJLLH010000038.1 GCA_905207385.1 uncultured Eubacteriales bacterium | reverse complement strand
ATGTTTTATTGTTGCGCTTTCTGGCAGTGCGGCAGTTCAGCCGCAGGAGTTATACCTCGGCGGGTTTCCTGCGGGATTTGTGCTTGAAACTACTACCGTGGAAGTTGTGGGCATGTGCGACGTTATGACGGAAAGCGGTCTTAAATCGCCTGCCAGAGACGGCGGTCTTAAAACCGGCGATATAATTAAAAAGATAAACAATAAAGAAATAACTTCAAGCGAACAAGTGACCGAAATGTTATCGGCACAAGGTCTGAAGCGCGCTGATCTGTGCGTTGAACGCGACGGCGAGGAGGTTTTGTTAAGTCTTGTACCCGTTAAAGATATAACAACGGGCAAAATGCGCGTCGGCGTTCTGGTAAGAGACAGTCTCAGCGGCGTCGGAACTGTAACTTATATAGATAAAACCAACAACAAATTCGGCTCTTTAGGTCATCCCGTAACCGATACTGCCGGCAAAATAACAAAAATTAACGGCGGAACGTTGTATGGCTGCATTATTTACGATGTAAAACGCGGTGTGCGCGGAACTCCTGGCGAGCTTAAGGGCGCTTTTGAAAATAATAAAGTATTAGGTTCTGCGGCACTCAATTCAAAATGCGGAGTGTTTGGCAAACTGAGCGAAAGTTGCGATGTAAGCAGGCTTACGCGCATAGAAAAGGGCGACATAGACGATGTAACTATTGGTAAAGCCGTAATTTATTCTACGGTGGCGTCGAACAAAACGGAGTGCTACGATATATCGATTGTCAAAGTAGATAAAAATAACAAGGATAACAGAAACTTTGTTATTAAAATAGAAGACGATGCGCTGATATCCAAAACGGGCGGAATAGTTCAGGGAATGAGCGGGAGCCCCATAGTTCAGAACGGCAAGCTGATAGGTGCGGTAACCCACGTGTTCATTAACGACCCTACGCGCGGCTACGGAATTTCTATAGAAAACATGATGAAAGCTTATTAAAAAGTTCTTACTTTATATAAAGTCCTCATATAATTTTATATGAGGATTTTTAGTTTTCCGCGGATTAAACCCGATATAAGATGCGTAATAGCGCTGATTTCTACTGCTTTATTGGCAATTATATGTGGCATAGTACTTTGCAAAACTACTCAAATAAACCCTTATATGCAGAATTACGCCTCGGAGTACGTTTATTTTGTATATAATTTCCGCAACGCTTCACTTATTTTGCCACATTTGTTCCATGAGTTGGTTTACGGTTACGCTTTCTTTGTTATAGCCTACTGTACTCGTTTCAGGCTGTTTGCGATACCTCTGCTGTTTTTGAAGTGCATGATAACGGGCGTATACACGGTGCTTATAGTGTCTGTTTCTGCATTCGGTGGAACGTTGGCGGCAGTTTTCGTGTTCATTCCTGTATCGCTCGTTTCAATATTTTTTAATCTTTTTCTCATTGAAGCCTGCAGATTTTTCAATAAAAAGGCAGCGCTGTGCATGCCTGCGGTTTTTGCGGTTGCGGTAATTATAACAGAGCTTTTGCTTTTGAATGTTGTGTTCAGAGTAATTCTTCTTGTGGCTTAGTTTTATTCTGTACAACTTTTAGCGATTGCGTATTTTTAGTTTAAAAAGCGTGCTTCAAGTCATAAATTATTTTAGGGGGACGCATAACAAAAAAATTTACCGCCGATACAAGATAAATTTTTTGTTATGTTAACTGAAAAATAAATTTTTGCATAATACGCCGATTTTTTCTGATACTTATAATATGAAAAACATTTCTGTTATTAAAAAAATCGGTCTTGTTGTTTGTTCTGCCGTCCTTTTGACGGGAACATTCGGCGCTTACAGGTCGGTATCGGCAGAGGCGGAGAGCTCTTCGGGGCTGACTTACGGTTGTAAGGCGGCTTATCTTATGGATGCCGATTCGGGCGAATGCGTTTATAAATACAACGAGCACGCCAGAATGCCGATTGCAAGCGTATGCAAAGTTATGACGCTGACGCTTTGTCTTGATGCTGTTGCGGAAGGAAGACTTTCGCTTGACGAAAAAGTAAACGTAAGTCAGAACGCGGCGGGAATGGGCGGTTCGCAGATTTATCTTGAGAGCGGCTACAGCTATCCGCTTTCGGATCTCGTTAAAAGCATCGTTGTATGCTCCGCAAATGACAGTTGCGTGGCTGTTGCGGAAAGAGTTTCCGGCAGTGAAGAGCAGTTTGTTGCAGATATGAATAAAAAAGCTGCGGAACTCGGACTTTCAGATACTCTTTTCGCTAATTGTACGGGGTTGCCTAAAGAGACTCAGTATTCCTGCGCTGCCGACGTTGCTGTTATGTTCGCAAACCTTATTAAGCACAGCGAATATTTTACCTTCAGCAAAGTGTGGATGGAAGATTTTGCCCACGGCAACGGCAGAGTTACTTCTATGACCAATACGAATAAGCTTTTAAAGCGTTACAATGGTTGCGACGGCGGAAAAACTGGTTTTACCAGCGAGGCGGGCTATTGCCTTGCAACTACCGCTAAAAGGGAAAATTTAAGACTCGTTTCTGTAGTCCTCGGCGCAGATACCAGCGACAATCGTTTTAAAAGCGCGACCAGCCTTTTCGATTACGGCTTCAATAATTATTGCAACAAAATCATACTGGATAAGACGGTAACGCTTAACGATGACTTTGCTTTAAACGGAGGCAAAAAATCTGCGTATTCGGTTATGCCTGAGGCTGATTGTTATCTTTTCTGCAAAAAGGGCGCAGATTGCGATGTAACTTTCGAGGTTACCGATAATAAGGTTAAAGCACCCGTAGCAAAGGGTCAGATAGTGGGCAGAATAGACGTTTACAGGGAGGGTGTACTGTATAAAAGCGTAAACGTTGTTTCCGCCGAAGATGTGAAAAAAGCTTCTTATGCAGACAGACTTAAGGCGGTTGCCGACGGCTGGAGTTTATAAAACCGTCACATAATTATAACCGAACTTTTATTTGACTATTTTCCCGCATTTTGGTAAAATAAAAATATAATTTTTATTACGGCGGGTCAGCAGATGAACCAGAGAGAAACTTTAAAAATCAATAGTAAGGGGCATCTTGAAATAGGCGGGTGCGACACTGTCGCTCTGGCTGAACAATTCGGGACGCCTCTTTACGTGTTCGATGAAAAATATATGCGCGCGATGATGCGCGTTTACCGCGATACCATAAACAAGGAGTACGGCGGACACGGGCTTGTGCTGTATGCTTCCAAGGCGTTTTCCTGCATGGCGGTATACAAGATTGCCGCTCAGGAAAATATAGGCGTAGACGTTGTGTCGGGCGGAGAACTGTATACTGCTGTAAAGGCGGGTTTCCCCGCAGAAAAGATTTATATGCACGGCAACAACAAACTTCCCCGCGAACTTGAGTTTGCCGTGGAAAGCGGCGTCGGCACGATAGTTTTGGACGCTTACGACGAAGCCGATATGCTTGACGAATTATGCGCAAAGTGCGGAAGAAAGCAGGATGTGCTTATAAGGATAAACCCCGGCGTCGAAGCGCATACGCACGCTTTTGTTCAGACCGCCCGCACAGACAGTAAATTCGGATTTTCTGTTTCTGACGGCACGGCTGAAAAAATAACTTCTTATATTCTTAAAAAGCCCAATCTCAATCTCAAGGGTTATCATTGCCACATAGGTTCGCAGATTTTTGAAAAGCAGTCGTTTGTGCTCGCTGCGGAAAAAGCTATGGATTTCATGGCAAAAATAAAGAAAGATACCGGCTTTGAAGCCGATACCCTGAACATTGGCGGCGGCTTCGGAATATGGTACACCGACGATGACGCAAAAATAGACGTAAACGGCTATGCTGCTTACCTTGAAGCGCTTATTTCGGCAGTTAAAGCCAAGTCGGAAGAACTCGGTCTGAACAGACCGTATATTGTTATAGAACCGGGCAGGTCGATAGTAGGCGAGGCGGGAATAACTCTTTATACTGTAGGCGCGATAAAAGATATTCCGGGCATTAAGAAGTACGTTGCGATAGACGGAGGAATGTTCGATAATCCCAGATATGCGCTTTATCAGTCTAAGTATACAGTGATGCTGGCAAACCGCGCAACCGAGCCTTGCACCGAAAAAGTAACGATTGCGGGCAAGTGTTGCGAAAGCGGCGACATAATTGCCGTAGACGTGCCTCTTCCCAAGGCTGAAAGGGGCGACATTGCCGCCGTGCTTTCAACCGGCGCATACAATTATTCTATGGCAAGCAACTATAACCGCAACTTTATTCCGCCCGCAGTGCTTGTAAAGGACGGCAGGGCGGAATACATAATAAAACCGCAGACGTATGAAGACATTGTCCGCAACGACGTTCTGCCCGATTATCTTAAATAATGTATACTCTTTTGTTTTACGCCGCGTCCGTGCTTGCGCTTATTTTCGTGCTTGTTCCGCACGAGTTCGCGCATGCTTTGGCGGCGCACCTTAACGGCGACCCTACGCCTAAAATTAACGGAAGGCTTACCCTTAACCCTGTAAAGCACTTCGACCCTTTGGGGTTTGTCATGTGCGCCTTAGTGGGTTTCGGTTGGGCGCGCCCCGTGCCTGTTGATTCGCGCAACTTTAAACATTATAAGCTCGGATTATTCACTACGGCGATTGCGGGCGTTGTAACCAATTATATTTTAGCCTTCATTTTTTATCCGCTGTACTTGCTCTGTGCCGCTCACCTCGGCAACAGCATGGGGGCTTATTTCCTTGAGCAGTTTTTATGGCTTGTATTCAGCTATAATTTAAGCATTGCCGTATTCAACCTTCTGCCGCTTTTCCCGCTGGACGGGTTCAGGGTTCTGGAATCGCTTACAAAACCCTGGAATAAAGTAAGGCAGTTTCTCGGAAAATACGGTCAGACCATACTTATGGTGCTTATATTTGAAAGCTTTGTATGCAGGGTGGGTGCGCAACTTTTCCCCGTGCTTTCATATTTTAACGTGCTCGGCTATGTAATGCTTTTTGCCACCGATATTATAGGTTGGCCTATCAAGGCTCTGTGGGGATTGATTTTATGATGGATGATGAGAATATGGAAAATTTCAGCGCCCCTGCAGAAACATCGGAGAGTGCAACAGTAACAGTTGCCGATGGGACATCTGTCGCGGATGGCGAAAATATATCAGAAGAAAAAGCAAATAACCAAACGGCAGAAAACGTTGTCGTTAAGGAGAATAAGGCCGAAAAATACGGTGATTTTGAGTCCGACGTGGATTATACCACAGTCCTTGACGACTTCGA
The DNA here is from genome assembly GCA_905207385.1 of uncultured Eubacteriales bacterium. Lineage (GTDB taxonomy): Bacteria > Bacillota > Clostridia > Christensenellales > Borkfalkiaceae > Coproplasma. The sequence continues at coordinate 4,224 of CAJLLH010000038.1, read as the reverse complement.
AGGCCCGCTCGACCTTCTTCTGCACCTTATAAATATAGCGCAGATAAACATAGAGGACGTTTTCGTTTCAAAAGTTACCGAGCAATTTCTCGATTACATTGAATATATGAAAACTCAGCCTTCGCGCGATGTCGATAAGGAGAGCGAGTACCTGCAGATAGCGGCTCAGATTATTTACATAAAGTCAAAAAGCATGCTGCCGCCCGTAGACATGCCCGAGGAAGAGGATAACGACCTTTTAGCCGAGCAGCAGGCGTTCATAGAACAGCTCAAACAGCGCGAATACGAGCTTATAAAGGAAGAAACGCCCAAGCTTAAAGAGCTAGAAACGATAGGCTACTATTACAAAGGGCTTGATAAAGAGTTCAGCAAGGTAAAGATAATCTATAAAGATTTCACGGTCAGCGCGCTTTTGGAAGCGTTTGCAAAGCTGATGCTTAAGAACGAAAGCTTGGCGCGCGAAAAAACAAACATCCGCGAAATTGCCAAAGATACATTCACTGTAGAAGAAAAGGTTACCTTTATAAAAGATACTCTGGTAAGTCGCGGTCAGGTCAAATTTGAAGAACTTTTCACGACTTATTCCAGAAGCGAAGTCATAACTACTTTTCAGGCGATGCTGGAAATGCTCAAGCGTCAGTACATAATGGTTGAACAGATAGGCATTTTCGGCGAAATCGATATAAAACTCAATCCCGAGTGGGATTTAAAGGACGATACAAGTGAAGCGTTTGACGAATATAATTGAGGCTATAGTTTTTGCCTCCGGCGAGCCTGTGCCCGTCAAGTATATAGTTGAAAAAGTCGGTTGTTCTTTAAAGGATGTCAACGCCTGCGTCGACGAGCTTAAAGAAAGGTATTCAGGCGAAAGCGGCATACATATTCTTGCATTCAACGGCAAGCTTCAGTTTGCTTCTAATCCTGAATATAAAGAACAGGTTCAGGCGGTAATAACGCCCATAAAGGAAAAGGAATTCACCCGCACGATTCTGGAGTGCGCGGCGATAATAGCTTACAAACAGCCTATAACCAGGTCTGAACTTGAAGACATAAGGCAGGTAAGCTGCGATTATGCCGTTCATACTTTGCTTGACCTCGGCATGATTTATCCCTGCGGCAGGAAAGACACCGTCGGCAAGCCTATACTTTACGCCACCACAGATAATTTCCTCAAGCGTTTCAAACTCAATTCCATAGACGAGCTTCCCGACTACGACGAGCTTATGGCTCAGATAGCCGAGCTCAACAGCATGGCGTTCAGCGACGACGAAGAGGATGCAAATTACCTTTACAAAAAGGATGTATATAATCCCGAAGAGGACCAGGAGGTTTCCGCCCAGCCCAAGAAAAAGGAAGAGCCCAAGGCTCCCGTCGTTGAAGACGGCTTTGAACTTCCCGACTTTTTAGGCGAGGATGATGACGTAATAAAAATTAAAGACGACGAATAAATGCATAAAAAAGCGGTGCTGTCGCGCCGCTTTTTTATGTAATGAGTGAGGCGGGCGCGAAGAAAACGCGCCCGCCTCACTCTGTTTGATTGCGGAGTTAAAATATATTTCATAAAGTAAATTTTTGCATAATTGAGCGTTTATTGCCGATAATAACGTTGTGGAAAATTTTATAGTTTACGGCGCGTGTTCGCTGTTTTTTTTCAGCGTATTGCCCGTTTACGTCAGCGTGTACGCTTATGCCGACAGCGGCCAAAAATATGCTTCGGCTAACTTCTGCTTATACCGCGCATTGCGGTTTTTAAGCGTGGATAACGACGAAGGCGGAAAACTCAGAATAAACGGCAAAGCCGCGAGATTTAACCCCGCAACGGCGCTTCGCGACGGTAAAATAGTATTCGATAATTTGTGCGTGTTCAAAGTGATACAGCTTTCAGACTTCGGGCTGCAGTCAGAAGCGGGCGCATACGCGGCGCTTGCCCAAAGTGCGGTAACCTTTCCTGTTTACAGCTATATTTCAAAAAAAGGCAGCACGTGCAAGTTAAAAAATTACGTGATTTTAAACGAGGAACACGGCAACATAAAGTACAGCGCCAAAGTTGTCAGCGTGATAAATCTTATTGCGGCGCTTAAGATATTGTTTATACTTTTATTGGAGAGAGTAAATGAAAATTAAAGAAGGATCGAGGGATAATAATTTTGACCAGCCGCCCAAGGCTCTTGAAAAGGTCGCGGACGCAAACACCGTTATAGGCGAGCCTATTATTACGGTAAGCGGAACACAGGTAATACCGCTTTCTTCGGTAACGGTAGTAAACTTAAGCGGCGGCGGTGAATACGGCGACATAAAAACTTATAAGCAGGCCGACGGCTTTAAAATAGCTGGCGGAAACGGCACGGTTATAACCGTAAAACCGAGCGGATTTTTGATAGACGACGGCAAGGGTTGCAGACTTCTTAAGATGAATGACGGCGCGATAGATACTCTTATAGAAAAGACGGGCGACCTTGTTCATACCATACAAGACAATGTTTAAGCCTTTGACGAAATTGAGGGCGGCTTGCGCGCTTGCATTCGCGCTTGCACTTATTGCGGCGTGCGCCGCTTTTAATGCCGCAAGCTTGCCCGCTTATGCTGCGGGTGCAGGCTCGGGTTATGCCGTAATGGAACTTACAACCGGCACGACCCTTTCGGAAAGCAACTCTGCAGCGCGCCTTCCGATGGCGAGCACCACAAAAATCATGACGGCGCTTCTCGTGTGCGAGGACTGCGACCTTGACAAAGTGGTTACCGTTCCGCAAGAGGCGGTAGGCGTGGAGGGTTCGAGCATCTATCTTAAAAAAGATGAACAGATAGACGTCCGCGACCTTCTGTACGGACTTATGCTCCGCTCCGGCAACGACAGCGCTGTCGCTCTCGCCATAATTCACAGCGGAAGCGTTCAGGCTTTTGTGGAGTGCATGAACGCCAGGGCAAAGCAGCTCGGCGCAGACGATACTCATTTTTGTAATCCTAACGGACTGCACGACGAAAGTCATTACACGACCGCCCGCGACCTTTGCAAAATAGCTTGCGCCGCAATGAAAAACAGTATTTTCAGACAAGTTGTAGGCACTAAAAGCTGGCAGGGCAGGTTCAGAAGTTATTCCAATAAAAATAAAATGCTGTACAATTTTGAGGGCGCAACGGGTGTAAAAACAGGTTACACTACCAAGGCGGGCAGATGCCTTGTGTCTTCCGCCGAGCGCGACGGAATGGAGCTTGTATGCGTAGTTCTGAATGAATACGATATGTACGGCAGAAGCTCTAAACTGTTAAACGATTGTTTTGCTCGTTACCAGACTTATAAATTGCCGCGTGAAAAGGTGTTCATGTGTAAAGGCGTGCCTTGCCGCACGGAAAAGGATTTTACTTTCGTAGCCGAACGCGGCGGAGAAATAAATTATAGCTGCATTCCATGCGAGGAAACCCAAGAAGGCGCTCCGTTCGGGCAATTAAAAATTTACAGGGAAAATAACTTGATTTTTAGCGCAAATTTATATAGTATAGTTTAAAAGACATTTAAAGGCTATACTATGAGAATTAACAAATACCTTGCACAGTGCGGCGTTGCGGGAAGGCGCGCTTGCGATAAACTTATTTCCGAAGGTCGCGTAAGCGTCAACGGAAAGGTTGCCGACCTCGGTCTTGACGTTGAGGAAGGCGACAGCGTAAAAGTAGACGGAAAGATTGTAACCGTACAGAAAAACGAATATTATATACTGCATAAGCCTAAGGGCTATATCAGCACGGTGTCTGACGATAAAGGCAGAAAAACCGTTCTCGATATTTTAGACAGCGGAGTAGGCAGGGTTTATCCCGTTGGCAGACTTGACTACGACAGCGAGGGGCTTCTTATCCTCACAACCGACGGCGAGCTTGCCCAGCACCTTACGCACCCTTCAAACGAAGTGCCCAAAACTTATACCGTTAAGGTGGAAGGAAGGCTTACCGAAAACGACCTCAATCCCATACGCAGCGGCATTGAGATAGAGGGCGGATACGTAACAAAGAAGTGCAGGGCGCATATTATAGAAACAAATAAGGAATACACAAAAGTAGAGCTCACTTTGCGCGAGGGTAAGAACCGCGAAATACGTAAAATGTTTGCTGCCATAGGAAAGGAGGTAACTCTTTTAAAGCGTACAAAGGTTGGCGAACTTTCTTTGCGCGGGCTTGAAAGGGGAGCTTTCAGAAAGTTAACTCCCGCAGAAGTAAATTATCTCAAATCTTTAT
>CAJLLH010000037.1 GCA_905207385.1 uncultured Eubacteriales bacterium | reverse complement strand
CCCCGCGGATATTCCGCGGGGCGGCTTGCCGTTTTCGGCGTCTGCGTTATTCGGCGGTTTAAATCTGTTTTACAATAAGTCGGGTAATTTCAATTGCCACGCAAATATGGCGCAACTATTGCCGCAATTTTAGTTTTCAGACGCGCTTTTTAAAGCTTTTTTATTTACGCGTGCGCGCGCACATAATTCAAAGTCGGCATTGACAAAAAAACGCTTTTATGCTAAAGTAAAATAAACCAGACTTTATGTATCGGGGGCAAAATGGAGCATATAGCAATCGTCGAAGACGAGGACGAAGAGGCTAAGGTCCTTATATCCTATATAGAAAAATACGCCGCGTCCACAGGTCAGGAATTCAAGGTAAAGCGCTTTTATAACGCTGTGGATTTCCTTGCCGAATATCAGTCCGTATATGCCGTAGTGTTCATGGATATACAGATGCCCGGAATGAACGGCATGGACGCCGCGGCAGAACTGAGAAAAATTGATAAATCTGTGTCGCTTGTGTTCATAACCAACCTGGTTCAGTATGCCCAGAAAGGGTACGAGGTAGACGCGGTAAGCTTTTTGGTCAAACCCGTAAGTTATTTCGACTTTTCTTTGAAATTCCGCAAGGCGCTCGATATATATGTGATGAGTGAAGAGCGCTGCATAACCATAAAATACCGCAGCGGAATGTGCCGCATTTCCACCGATAAACTTATGTATGTGGAAATAATCGCGCACAGGCTTTATTACCACCTTGTGGACGGAGATATAGAAATTACGGGCGTCCTTTCGGAAGTGGAGCGCGAGCTTTCCGCTTACGGCTTTTTAAGGTGCAACAAGTGCTACCTTATAAACCCTAAGTTCGTTGTCGGCATAAAGGGGTCAGACGTGCAGGTGGGCAACAAGACGCTTCAGATAAGCCGTCCCCGCCGCGCGGCATTCCTTGCAGAGCTTGCCAACTGGTATGCGGGACAGGGCGAAAAGTTATGATTGGCGAAGTGCTTTCCGTTTACGCGAGAATTATGTTGCAGTTCCTTGCCGAACTGTACATTTTTTACGCGCTGGTAATGTTCAGGTTCAACCGTTCGCGCCTTTTTGCGGTAAAACTTGTTGCGGGGCTTGCGTGCATTGCGGCGCTTGCGTTCGGCGCGTCTTTTTTCTATTATTATTACGGCAACACCCTTTTCGGCAGGATAGTTGTTTACATCGTGCTCTTTCTCGCTTCTGCCGCGCACGTCAGGGTGTGCTTTTCCGAAAGCATAAAAACGGTGCTGTTCTGCTGTTCGCTGGCGTATGCGGCGCAGAACCTCGTTTATAAACTCTTCCTTATTCTGTATTGCCTGGGCGAACAGCTGAGGCTGTTCGACGGCTGGGGCGAAATGTTCTCGCTTTTTTACAGACTTATGTACTACGCATTTTTTGCGGCGGCGGCTTGCGCAACTTACTTCCTTCTTGTAAAACGGCAGGTAAAGCGTCTGCCCGAAGGCAACATAGACTTCCGCATGCTCGCAATTTCCTTGTTCGTGTTGTGCATAACCATAATTCTGTGCTCGGCGGAGGACGTGTATTTTGCCCGCCTCAGCGACGGGCGCGAAAACCGCTTCGACAATTACGACCTTTTCGTGCTCAGGGAAACGGGCAACATATTCTCGGTTGTGTGCTGCGGCGTCGTGCTTATACTTATGTCGCACGCGATTGTCGAGCGCGACCTCAAGAGGGAGGTGGAATACCTTCAGTACGCCGTGCGTCAGGGTGAAAAACAATACGAAATTTCCAAAGACACCATAGATATGATAAATATCAAGTGCCACGATATAAAGTATAAGGTAAATTCCCTTTTAACGTGCGGAGGGGATGTAACGCAGCCCATTCTGGACGATCTGAAAGAGAGCATTTCCATATACGATACCCGCGTTGAGACGGGCAACCGCATACTCAACGTGCTTTTAACCGAAAAAAGCCTTTACTGTGAACAGAACGGCATAAATTTTTCGTGCATGGCGGACGGCGAAAAGCTTTCTTTCATGGCGGACGGCGATTTGTACTGCCTGTTCGGCAACATAATAGACAACGCGCTCGAGGCGGTCAACAAAATTCCCGAAAAAGAGCGCAGGGTTATAAACTTCGTCGTCAAGGCAAAAAACGATATGCTCATCGTGCAGGAAGAAAACTATTTCTGCGGCGGGCTTGATTTTAAAGACGGGTTGCCGCAGACCACCAAGGACGACAAAAATTACCACGGCTTCGGCATGCGCAGCATACGCATGATTGTAAACAAATACGAGGGTGCTTTAAGCGCTTACGCGAAGGACGGGGTTTATTACCTTAATATCATTTTCAGCCTCGATAAAGATAAAAAATTACAGAATAAGTAAATAATTTGCAGTTCAGGGAACGCCCGTTGACAACGGGCGTTCTTTATTTTATATTTTAGGCACACAAAAGACTTCGGCGCGGCTTAAAGCGCGGAGCGGAAATTAAAGCTTAAGGACTGTGAAATGAAAAAATTTTTGTGCTTGATTGTTGCCGTTGTTTTTCTTTCGCTTTTTGCTGTAACGGGTTGCGATATTTTTAATTCCGACGGCAATGGCGGCAACGTCCCCGGAATGCCGGACGATTCGGCGGAAGAGCTTCCCGATAAATTTACTGCGGAAGAGGATATTATTGTAAACTTTGCAACAGGCGAAACTTCGGACTTCTATTCTTCGCACAACTATTCCAACGGTCAGATGTTCAACTGCACGTGGAGCAGGGACAACACCGTTATAAAAGACGGAATAATGAATATGTCGGTAACAAAGGGTACAGACAAATTCTACGGCGCGGAATATCGTTCGCGCACGCGCTATTCCTACGGCTATTATTCGGTATGCATGAAGGCGGCAAAGTGCTCGGGCGTGGTTTCATCATTCTTCACTTACACCAACAACCCCTGGGACGAGATTGACATAGAATTTCTGGGCAACGATACCACAAAGGTACAGTTCAACTACTACACAAGCGGCAAGGGCGGGCACGAATACCATTACAGCCTCGGTTTCGACGCTTCGGAAGACTTCCACGAATACGGCTTCGACTGGCAGGAAGACAGCCTTACGTGGTACGTGGACGGCAAGGCAGTTTACAGGGCTACGGCGGAAATTCCCGTAACCGATACGCAGATTATGATGAACGTGTGGAACTGCATAGGTCACGACGAGTGGACGGGACCTTTGGACGAAAGTTCGCTCCCCGCAACGGCTCAGTACAAGTGGGTGGCGTATAAGGCGGCATAAAAAAGCCGACGCATGCACGGCTTTCATATAAAAGGAACAAAATAAAAATAAATATTTTAAAGGGAGAAAAGTGTATGAAGAGAAAATTTTTGCGTTCAATGTCGGCATTTGCGCTGGCGACGGCAATGTCTTTAGGCGCTTTCGCGCTTGCCGCCTGCAAATTCGACGATGATGATGGCAAAAAGCCGTCTGAACCGCTTACCGATTCGCCGCTTACGGGCGATACGCTTGCCGACTGGTCGGAAGGCAAGGCTGACACCGTGTTCGAATCCGACGGTTGGTCCAACGGCTCTGTTTTCAATACCCAGTGGTCGGCAAACAACGTTTCTTATGAAAATGGAACGATGAAGCTCACCATTTCGGAAAATCCTAACGGTTCTGAAGAAACAAACAACGAATATTACGGCGGCGAAGGCCGCACCTATCAGTGGTTCGGCTACGGCGACTACGAAGTATGCATGAAGCCCGCCAAAAAGGCTGGCACTGCAAGCGCGTTCTTCACCTGTACGGGCGACTACGATACCAACCCCGACACGGGTCTTCCCAATCCCTGGGACGAAATTGATATAGAGTTCCTCGGTCAGGATACAACAAAAGTACAGTTCAACTATTACGTGAACGGTCAGGGCGGACACGAATACATGTACGACCTCGGTTTCGACGCGTCGGAAGAATTCCACGAGTACGGCTTCCGCTGGACCAGCGAATATATAGTATGGTTTGTGGACGACGAACCCGTATACAAAGTAGAAGTTTCTGAGGATAATCCTCTTCCTTCGACGGCTGGCCGCATACTTATGAACTACTGGACGGGTACAGAGGAAGCCGAAGGCTGGATGGGCGAATATTCCAACCCCGGCACAGAAGGTGCGGAGTATAAGTGGGTAAAAACCTCGGCTGAAGCTGAATGGGGCGAAATTCCCGAACCCGTAGAGGTAGAGGAGTTTGAGGGCGACTGGAGCGAAATAGACTCCGTCACCCCCACATATGAAGCGAGCAACAACTCGGGTGCGGCTCAGCCTCTGTACACCGTAACCGCAGGCGAAAACGGCGCGGCGACGGTAACGTACACCTCCGCGGGCGCGTATGATAACGTCAAGTTCGACGCGGCGGAATTGGGCGCAGAAAAGAACTGGCTGCACTTTGTAATTAAAAATAACGGCGAAAACACGTCCAACGTCCGCATCAACGTAAGAAGTGCCAGCGCGGCAATAAACTCTTACGGCTTCGGCAACGGCGAGCTTTTAAGAACAAGCCTCGGCGAAGGCACGTTCCTCGATATCGCCGCAGGCGAAACGGTGGAAGTGGAAATATACTTTGCGGGCGTTGTTGAATCGGTTGAGTTCATGATGGACTCCCTTCAGTCGGGCGTAATAGAAAAGTCGGGCAATCTTACAATAAGCGACGTCAAATTTGCAAGACAGGGCGAGCTTGAAATTCCCGAAGAGTCTGTAAACAACGGCATAACCGTAAACGGCACAAACGTTAAGTTCACGGGCGGCACGTACATCGTTAACACCGACGACGAAACCAATTCCATGAACGTAACTTACGAAAACGTTTCGGGCAAAAGCTATATGAATTTAAGCGGCGATGTAAGCGTTGTTTCCAAGGATAAGGGCGAAGTAACCTTCAAAGTTGCCAACAACGGCGAAGAGTCTGTAAAACTGCGCATAGACCTCCTTGCGGGCGGCGCTAACTCCGCAACGGGCGTATCCGTTGAAGGCGATTCCGAAGCTTCCTTCACCGCGAGCGACAGCGCAACCGTAACCGTAGCGGCGGGCGTAACCGAAACTATCACAGTAACATTTGCGGGCGCAGTTCAGTCCATGGCAATCTTCATAGACTCCAGCACATGGAACGACGAAACTACCCACAGCGGCGATGTTACCTTCTCTGAAATGGCGTTCGGCGGCGAAACTGAAGAACCCGCGCCTTCAAACAGCATAACCATAAACGATACTGCAGTTACCCCCGAAGCGGCTACGGGCTTCACCGCAACAGCCGATTCTGAAAATAATACGCTCGGCATCGTTTATACGGACGTAAAGGGCAACGCATACAGCGGCATAACTCTTGCAGGACTTTCCACCGTCGCTGCGGCAAACAATACCTTCACCGTAAAATTGACCAATAACGGCGAAACGGCAATAAATCTCCGCCTCGATGTAATGGCAAACACTTCGGTTGGCGAAAACAATAACAACAAGTGCAACGTTTCCGCAACCATGGACGGCAAGGAAGTGTATACCGACCTTGAATGGGGCGGCTCAATGTTCGACGGAATCGCTCCCGGAGCAACCGTAACGCTTGTGGTAAAATACGATAATGCCAGGCAGCCCCTTTCACTTATGTTTATGTTCGATACCCATAAGGGTGACGAAAACCTGCACAGCGGCGACGTAACGCTCTCCGATATGGCGTTCAGCAACGATTCTTCCGAACCTGTAACCCCTCCCGAAGGCGGCTCTTCGGTTGATATGAGCAAAGTAACCATAGGCGGCAACCTTGTTGCAAACGGCGGACCTTACACTGCAACCGCAGGCGAAAACAACACCCTCGGCGTAACTTACAGCGCGGTAAAGGGCAATTCTTACCGGAACGTAAACCTTACAGGACTTGAAGCGGCGGCTACCGCAAACAATGTATTTACCTTAAAGGTAACCAACAACGGCGACCAGACGTTAAACCTTCGCATAGACATATTCAGCAGCGAACAGGTTTCCGCAAACACTCAGGCCTGCAACATATCTGCAACGCAGGACGGCGTGGCTGTAAGGACGGATACCGATTGGGGCGGCTCTTTCTTTACCATCGAAGCCGGTCAGACGGTTACCATACAGATAGTTTACGATAACACTAAAGCTCAGCAGTCCATACAGTTCATGCTGGATTCGCACATGGGCACGGATACCACTCACAGCGGCAACGTTATTTTTTCTGAAATGGCGTTCGCAACCGTTTAAACTATTAAAACAATAATGTTTAAAGACTGAAATCTTATGACTTAAAAGGCGGAGGCGGCATTTTTTGCCGCCGACGCAAATTAAAAGGTGTTAAATAATGAAGAAGACAAAAAAGTTAGGTATCATAATAATATCCGTCGCAATCGCGGTTATATGCGTATTTACGTTCTTTCTTAACTATCTGTCGCTGAACAAGTTCGATAACATATTCGAACAGGCTCTCAAAAAGACGGAAGACAGACTTCAGGGCGACACGAAGGGCGCAGACACTCAGTATTACAAAAGCTCTTTCGGCAGCGCCAAAGACTTGTACGAATACGAAGAGGACCTCGTTGCCGAAATGGCGATGGAGGGAGCAACTCTGCTTGAAAACGACGGCATTCTTCCCCTCGATAAAGGCACTACTCTCAGCCTTTTCAGTCACTCGTCCGTTGACCTCGTAAGCGGCGGTTCTGGTTCCGGCTCCGGCAGCTTTGAACTCACCGCAAACCTTAAAGAAGGTCTTACGGCGGCGGGACTTAAGGTAAACGAAAAACTGTGGAACTTCTACGAAAAAGGCAACGGCTCGGGCTATGAGCGCGGTAAAGGCTCTATAAACTACGGCGCGTCGCTCGACTGGAGCATAAACGAATGCCCCTTAAGCAAAATCACCTCTGAAAAAGGTCTTGCCGACACTTTTGAAGGCACTGTTGCAATGTTCGTCCTTTCCCGCACGGGCGGCGAGGGCGCGGACCTTGCAAGGGATATGAAGGCTTACGGCGGCGAATCGGGTCAGCACTACCTCGAACCCGACAAAACCGAACTTGAAATTATAGACTACCTCAACAAGAACTTCGACGACGTAATAATACTCGTCAACGCCAACAACGTTATGGAACTCGGCTGGATAGAAGATTACGAAAATATTTCCGCCGTAATCAACTTCCCCGGCGCGGGCAGAACGGGCACTTACGGGCTCGGCTATATGCTCACCGGTCTCGATAAAGACGGCAACGAAATTTCCGCTTCCGGTCATCTCGTCGATACCGTCGCTTACGACAGCTTCTCTTCGCCCGCAATGCAGAATATGGGCGACTACAGGTACGAAGGCACCGACTATTATTACGTAAACTATGCCGAAGGCATTTACGTAGGCTATAAGTATTACGAAACGAGGTACGAGGACGCCGTGCTCGTTCAGGGCAACGCGGGCAGCTACAATTACAGCCAGACGGTGCAGTATCCTTTCGGCTACGGACTTTCCTATACCGCCTTTGAATGGACGGATTTCAACGTGTCGGAAGCGGATGAAAACGGCGACATTACGGTATCGCTCACCGTAACCAACACGGGCTCCCGCCGCGGCAAAGAGGTGGTACAGGTTTACGTTCAGTCGCCTTTCACCGACTACGATAAGGAGTACGGCGTGGAAAAGGCTTCCGTTTCCCTCGTAGGTTTCTTCAAAACCGATTATATCGAAGAGGGCGGGCATGAAGACGTTTCCTTTACCATAAACGTCAAGGACTTCACTTCTTACGATTCCAATAACGCAAAAACATACATTCTTGACGCAGGCACGTATTATATTACTGCGGCAACCGATGCGCACAAGGCGCTCAACAACATACTTGCCGAGCGCGGAGTATCTTCCGATAAGCTCGTTGCTGCGGGCGGGCTCGACGCTTCGGAAAACGCAGGCAACCCCGAATTCGTCGGCACATATGTGCAGGCTGAGCTGGATACCGAAACCTATTCCACCGGCGCAAACGATACCGAAATAACCAACAGGTTTGACTACGCCGTATTAAGCGACGCCAAGTATCTTTCGCGCACCGACTGGAGCGCAATGGATAATAACGCTCTCCGCTATGGCACTGCTTCCACCGCGGACAGCGGCGCTGAAATAGGCGGCAAACAGTGGTCGCACTCAATAACCAACGAGCTCAAGGCTGCGCTCGAATCGCACACTTCGCGCAACCCTGCCGAAGGCACCGTTCCCAAGACTTATGAATTCGGTCAGGACGGCGAGCTCGATCTTATAGATATGCGCGGTCTCGATTTCGACGACGAAGGCTGGGATGACATCTTAAGCCAGATTACGCTTGAAGAGCTTGCGCTGCTCGTAGACGAATGCGGCTATTGCTCGCCCGAAGTCAAGTCCATAAACAAACCCAAGGTAACCGACCTCGACGGCCCTGCGGGACTCAACCTCGTCGTAGGTCACGGCTCGGTGCCCATAGGCGACGGCTACAAGTCGATGACGTGGCCCAGCGAATATATGCTTGCCAGCACGTGGAATGAAGAACTTGCATTCAAGATGGGCGAAGGCATAGGCGAAGACGGACTTTACGGCGGCGTTCAGGGCTGGTACGGTCCTGCCGTCAACATTCACAGAACGCCTTTCGCGGGACGTAACTTTGAATATTATTCCGAAGATTCCTTCCTCAGCGGCGCGCTCGGCTATCAGGCGGTAAACGGCGCGGCAACCAAGGGCATGTACGCTTTCCTCAAGCACTTCGCGCTCAACGACCAGGAAACGCACCGCGACCACCTCGGACTGGTTACGTGGGCGGGCGAACAGGCCATCCGCGAAATCTACCTCAAGCCCTTTGAAATGACCATAGAGGACAACACCGTCGAAATTATGTATAACGAGGCGGTCAAAGACGAAAACGGCAACATTACGGGCTACACTAAAAAAACTGCGGTAGTGCCTGCGGCTACGGGCATAATGTCCTCGTTCAACCGCATAGGACCTACCTGGGCGGGCGGCAACTATAACCTTATAACCGAAGTTCTGCGCGAAGAGTGGGGCTTCAACGGTTTCGTGCTCACCGACTACGAAGTTGCAAGCTATATGTTCACCGACCAGTGCCTTGCGGCGGGCGGCGACGCCAAGCTTAAAACGGTAGGTCTTGCCGGCAACATGCTTTTCGGCTATTCGCTCGAAGGCAACGAAGAGGACCAGGGCTACGCGCGCGAAGCGGCTCACCGCGTTCTCTACACCGTGGTTCACTCCTCGGGCATGAACGGATTTGTTCACGGCGTAAGGTTTATAAACGGCTTCGCTTACTATAAGATAATTCTTATAGTCTGGGACGTTCTCGCTGCGGCGGGCGTAGGCGTGCTCGTGTACTTCCTCGTCAAAAAAATAAGGCGCAACCTTGCCATAAAGGCTGAAAAATAATAATTGATTGAGGCATATTGCCGAGTCAATTCAAAATAAAAGCCGCCCCGCGGATATTCCGCG
>CAJLLH010000036.1 GCA_905207385.1 uncultured Eubacteriales bacterium | reverse complement strand
AATTTAAGGGGTAAATTTTTTTGTTTGGCATACAAAAAACTGATTTTTTGGGTTTATAATTTATTAATAAGCAAATTGGATATTATGGTTTTAATCATATCGTCAGATTTAATGTGAAAAGTTTTGGGAAGATTGGGAAAGCAGGCTGATTCTGAGAGTTTCTCTCATAAACTAAAAAGTTTAACTTCGGGCAGTTTTGAGCCGTTTTGGCTTTAAACTGCTCATTTTTATGGTTTTTTTCATGTTTGAAAAAATGGCATTTTTGCCGTGCAAAGAACTTAAAAGCGGATGCCGCATTAGCTGAAATTATCAGCGGTACACCACAAAAGGTTTTTGAAGTTAAAGAGAAAAATTTTTCACATGTTGAATTATACTAAGTTGGGTTAGGATAAAATTTTAGTGAATCACAAGCCCGAAAACAATCAAAGAAAGTAGGTCAGACAAAGGTTTGCAAGATGCGGCAAAAAAGCTTTATCTTTGTAAGCCGAGCTGCCCTTTCTAATTGTTGTAAAATATTAGCATAATTATTTTTATATAAATTATGACGCAAATTGTGTTATGTGTGACGCGTAGAGGTAGTTTTATGACGCGGGTATTGAAAAAGATGTAAATTGCAGATAGAATATCCGTGGTTGCTCGGACAGATTCGGTGCATTAATTGCTTGATTTTTTACATTGTTATCTGCCGCGGGGGAGGGGGAATTGATATATAATATTGCCTTGGTCGATGACGAAACAAACGTATCCGACCAGCTTGAGGAGTGGATTAAGGAATACGGTGAAAGTACCGGCCTTAAGTTTAACACGGATAAATTCACGGGTACCACGGAATTTATGAAAAGTCATTACGAAGATTATAACATTATTTTTATGGACATAAATCTTCCCAATGACGTGAACGGAATAAATACGGCGAAAAAACTGCGCGAAGAGTGTTCCAAAGCCGTAATTATTTTTTGTACAAACTATGCGCAGTATGCGGTGAACGGCTACGAGGTAGGTGCGCTGAGCTACCTTATAAAGCCTGTAAAAAAGGAGTCATTCACGCACAATATGGACCGAGCGGTAAGGGCGCTCAACCATATGGGTGCAAACAAGATGATTCTTAAAACGCTTGAAGGTCAGAAGTTTGTGAACATAGCCGATATTGTATACATAGAGGTAATGGTGCACAATCTTTATTTCCACATAAAAAGCGAAGGCGGCTTTATTACGGAGCGGACGCGCGGCGCGCTTAACGATATTTCGGACAAGTTCGCAAATATGAATTTTGCGCGGTGCAGTTCTTGTTATCTTGTGAATCTGGCGCACGTTACGGGGGTCGGCAAAAAGAGCGTACAGCTTGTAAACGGCGATTCCCTTACTCTTAGCAGAAAATACATGAAAGATTTTATGAATAATCTCATGCATTACGTCGCCGAATTCGGAATAATAGATGGATGATGTTATTGTAAAAGCAAACGAAATAATGGGCATATTCGGCGGGGAATACATATTGCAGTTTATAGTCATAGCCGCGGTATTTCTTCCCTGCCCCAAGCGCCGACTTTGGTTGCTCAGTTATTTTGTCGGTTTAGCCGCAATACTTTTGCTTGCGGCTTTTTTGCCTGTGCCCGTTCCGTGGTATTACCTCGTTTACTTTGTTTTAATTGCCGTGCAGAACGCGTTTGTATATAAATACGGCTTTACACAAATTATTTTCATAAGCGTGTGCATGTACTGCTTGCAACATATTGCAAGCTGCGTTTCGTACGGAATTATTTTCCTCGCCATAGGTATTGCGGGTACGTTCGATATTTACAAGTATTATTTTATCATAATGCCTGTGGTTGTGGTTCTCGTAGTGGTAGGTTCGTACTTTACGGTGGTAAGGCGCATAATAAAGGCGAATGAAATGAAGTTCAACAACAGTCTGCTGGTGTTTATCGCCTGCGCGTTCGTAGTTGCGGCGGCAATGCTTATCCACTGGGTTCGCCAGTCAATTTACTTCTGGTCGGCTTATGCGGTGGCAGCCCTGCAGGCGATAGCCATACTGTATTCGCTGATGGTGCTCATACTTCTTTTCATGAACATAAAAACTGTTTCGCTCAAGCAGGAAAACATCATACTTACACAGCTTCTCAACAAAGATAAACAGCACTACGAACAGACCAAAATAAGCAACGAGAAAATTCAGATAAAGTATCACGACATGAAAAAACTGCAGAAAGACGGAATAATAAATTATTCCGAGCTTTCGGAAGTGGACGGCGACCAGGAAATACTGTTTACCACATACTTTACGGGCAATACGGCGCTGGACGTAGTCCTTTCGGAAAAGGCGTTGCTGTGCGAACGGCTTGGCATACGCTTCGTATGTACGGCAGACGGCAGGGCGGTGGATTTCATGAAGCCGCATCATATTTACTCGTTTATGGTAAACGCGCTTGAAAACTGCATAGAAAACGTGCGCCACCGCGAGGACCACCGCGAGGTTGAAGTAGTTGTTGTTCGCAAGGACAATATGTGCATCATAAAAACTGTCAACTATACCGACAGCGAAGAAATAGAAATGAGCGGCGGATTGCCCAAAACTACCAAGAAAAACGAGGAGGGGCACGGCTTCGGCGTAAAGAGCATGCGCAACGTCGTGGAAAACTACGGCGGAAGCATTCGTTTTTACATTGAAAACCATAATTTCACTGTAATTGCAATCATGCCGATTCCGGCTTCAAATGATAAAAAATAAAAATTTTTGCAAACATTTACCGAAAATTATGCGCCCGTTGTGACGGAAATTCACAACGGGTGTTTTTTGTATTCTATGACGCCGTACGGGTATGATATGACGCGCATATTGACTTGAACGGGGACGGGCTATAAGATTTAGTGTGAAACAGGCGCAAGGCCTGAAAAAATGACGGAGGAAATTGTATGGACAAAAAGAAGTTGCGCAGAAGGATAGCGGCCCTTTTGGTTGGCGCCGCATGTTCTGTTGCAGTTTTCGGAATGGTGGGCTGCAATAATGACAAGCCCGACGACGGCGGGGATGACAAGCCCCCCGTAACAGAGGTTGAAAAGTTTACCGTAACCTTTGACGCTAACGGCGGTACTCTTACAGGTAATTCGACCGTAAGCGTAGAGGACGGCGGAAAAATCACATCTGCCCCCACAGCTTCTAAAAAAGGATTTACCTTCAGCGGTTGGTTTACTGCCAAGGAGGGAGGAACTGAAGTAAACCTTTCCACTTACGAAGTTACGGCTGCGGTTACGCTTTATGCTCATTATACCGAAGATGAAGAGAAACCCGAACCCGTACAGGGCGTAAAAGTAACGTTCGACGCCAACGGCGGCACTCTCACGGGCGAAGCTACCGTAACCATAGACAAAGATTCCTTTGTTGCGACCGATAAAATACCCGCGGCCGCTTACGAAGGCTACATATTCAAAGGCTGGTTTACCGCTAAGGACGGCGGCAACGAAGTAATACCCGACTTCGACTCGTTCAGCGCGGATACCACTCTTTACGCTCACTGGGCAAAAGCTTACACGGTAACGTTCGACGCGGGCGAAGGCGACCTTTCGGGCGATGCTACCGTAATAGTAGAGGAAAACGGCAGGATAACCAAGATACCCACCGCATCGCTTTCCGGCCTTGAATTCCACGGCTGGTACACGGCAGAAGAAGGCGGCGAGCTTGTTGACCTTGAAACTTACAAGGTTACGGGAGACGTAACGCTTTACGCTCGCTATGGTCAGATAACCATGCCCCTCAAGAACCTTAAGGACAGCGAGGGCGCGGCTGTAGGTTACCGCATAGAGGCGGAAGAAGCCAAAATACAGGGCACGCTGTCGTCTGAAAATGCGAGCGGCACGGGCTTTATAGAAAATAATCAGGCTACTGCCAGCGGCGGCTCTTCTGTAGGTTATTTCGGCGTTGCGGGCAACACCATAACCTTTACGTTTATGGCGGATAAGGCGGGCAAAGCTACCATATCGCTCCGCGCAAGCTCCAACAACACTCAGATGGACTTCTCGCAGGGTTTCCTTATATGGGTTGACGACCAGGTGGTAAGCGAAAAGGATATATCCTTCAACTTCAACGGCACCAAGGTAAGCTATGAAGCTCAGACGCTCCGCGGCGCAGGCAAGGATATGCCCATGACATGGAATTATTACTGGGATCCCATAAGCCTCGGCGAGCTCGACGTTAAGGAAGGTCTTAACTCGGTAGTGGTAACGGCGATGGGTACGTCCGTTCCCAACATCGACTGCCTCGACATAGAAACCTCGCTCACGCTCACTTCCGCCAACGGCGAAGCTGCCAGCGGCGAAGCTCAGCTTCCCGCGCCTCCCGCACCCGAAGTTGTTTACGAGGGCGACGTGACCGTTGACCTTATTGTCGGCGCGTATGCCGGCGGCCCTGCCATCGAAAAGGCAGTAATGGACTTCGGTTCTGCCAAAATATCCGCCGCTTCGCTTGCGGAAAATCCTCTTTCCGTATCTGTTGCGGGCGCTAAACTCGGCGGCAACGGCGACAAGGTTTACCTTTGCGACAAGGACGGCAACGAACTTAAAGACGCAACCGAATCGCAGTACGTTGCCATACAGTACGCCGTATCTTACGGTCAGTGGTCTTTCAACGGCAACTTAAGCCCGTTCTCATACAACAATATGAACACCTGGAAAGACCTTACCAAGACTACCGTTGCAATAAACGGCACTCTTACCATAGGCGATACCGACTACACCAAGATGGGCGACAATGTGACCTTCGGCGAAAGGATAATTCCTTCGCTTGAAAACTGGACGACCAACGGCACGTTCACCAAGGACGATATAACCCTTACGTACGGCTACTTCGCTACGGAAGCTATGAAGAACGACGGTCAGAAGAACCCGCTCATCATATGGCTTCACGGCGCAGGCGAAGGCGGCGTAGACCCTACAATAAACATCCTCGGCAATCAGGTTACCAACCTCTCCAAGGACATAATCCAGAAGTACTTCACCACCGATACCGTCAAGGGCGCGTATGTGCTTGCTCCTCAGACTCCTACCGCGTGGATGGATAAGGACGGCAGCGGCACTTACGGCACCGAAGAAGCATCGCAGTACTATGTAGCGGCGCTCAAGGGACTTATAGACAGCTATATCGCTGAAAACGGCGACATAGACATGAACCGCATATACATCGGCGGCTGCTCCAACGGCGGCTTCATGACCGTGAACATGATACTCAACTTCCCCGACTTCTTTGCAGCTGCATTCCCCATCTGCGAAGCTTACAACGGGGCATGGCTTACCGAAGAAGCAATCGAATCTATCAAGGATATGCCCATATGGTTCACCCATTCGGCAAACGATAACACCGTAAACATCGCAGACGTTCAGTATAACTGGATGACCGGTCAGACAACCGTAGGCGACCTTAAAGACGCTTATACCAACAACCTGTATATCGAACTCATAAATGCAGGCGCAACCAACGTTCACTATACGTTGTTTGAAACTGTAAATGTTGAAGGCGTCAACTACGATGGTCACTGGTCGTGGATATACACGTTAAGGGATGAATGCGTAAACGTACAGCCCACCGAAGGCGCTGACGGCGCAGACCTTACGCTTGGCGACCTTGACCCTGCAAGCACCGAAAAGGTTACCATAGACGGCGAAGAAGTTACCCTTTGGGGCTGGCTTGCCGCACAGGTAAAGGCAGGGGAGTAATAGCTTAGCGGAAAATAAGTTATAAAATTACCTGATTTACGGCATTGCGGGGGCCGCGCAAGCGGCTCCTGCCTGCCGCAAAGAAAAATTATAATTAAGGAGATTGATTGTGAGATCTGCAATAGTCAAATCAAAAATCAAAAAAAGCGCTATGTGTGCGGCGGCTCTGTTGATAGGCGGACTTATGTTCGCTTCCCCCGTATACACTACCGCAATGACTGCCAGCGCGGCTACGGATACAAGCGACTATGTTTCTGAATTCCGTACAGAATCGCAAAGCGCTGCAGACGCTCTTTCAAGGGCAAACGAACTTAACCAGAAAATAGTGGAGGAAGGCATCGTTTTAATGAAAAACGAAAAGCAGGCTCTTCCTCTTTCAGCGGGAAATAAAATAACCGTGCTCGGCAAAAACGCGTCCGAACCCATTTACGGCGGCGGCGGTTCGGCGTCGGGCGCAGACGGCAGCGGCCTCGGCGGCGTGAAGTACTACAACCTTTACGACAGCCTTGAAAATGCAGGCTTCCAGATTAACCCTACCGTAAGGGCGTTCTACGATGACGACCGCGCCTCCGGTTCAGGCAGAGACGGCGGTTCGGGTACCGGTCAGGTAGCAACTCTCACGGGCGAAACTCCGCAGTCCAGCTATACCGATGCGGTAAAGAACAGCTTTGCCAACTATGACGACGCTGCGATAGTATTCCTTTCGCGTGCGGGCGGCGAAGGCGCCGACCTTAGAACAAGCTACCGCGCGGGCAGCACCGGCAGAAGCGATTACAGCAAGGACGGCGACGCGGCTACCGGCGACCATTACCTTGAACTTGACGATAACGAAGAAGATCTTATCGCTATGGCGAAAGAGAAGTTCGATAAAGTTGTCGTTGTTCTCAACATTGCTACCTCTTTCGAGCTCGGTACGCTTGAAGCGGACGAGGGAGTGGACGCCATACTCTGGCTCGGCTTTGCGGGCGGCAGCGGCATAAACGCGCTCGGCAAAGTGCTCAACGGCGAGGTTAACCCTTCGGGCAGAACGGTAGACATCTACGCGGCAGACTTCAAAAAAGACCCCACGTTTGCAAACTTTGCAACCAACTATACAAGCAGGTACGTCAACGAAGCGGGCTCCAGCGCGGGCATCAACTACGTTGAGTACGACGAAGGCATTTACATAGGTTACCGCTATTACGAAACGAGAGGTTTCGAAGAGGGCGGAACGTGGTACGACGAAAACGTCGTTTATCCCTTCGGTTACGGACTTTCCTACACCACGTTCGAGTGGGACGTAAAGTTCAGAACCAAGACCCTGACGGAAGACGGCGATGTGGTTGTTGACGTAACCGTAACCAACACCGGCGACGTTGCCGGCAAGGACGTTGTTCAGCTTTACTATTCCGCACCCTACACCGAAGGCGAAATTGAAAAATCGCAGGTAGTTCTGGGCGGATACGAAAAGACCGACCTCATTCAGCCCGGCATGAGCGATACCGTAACCATAACGATGTCCGTGCGCACGATGGCTTCTTACGACTATAACGACGCCAACGCCAACGGCACGGAAGGCTACGAGCTCGACGACGGCGAATATACCATTTACGTGGGCAAGAATTCCCACGTATGGGCAGACGAGGACGCGGCTTCCAAGGTTTACACCCTCGACGACGAAGTTTATTACGAAACTGACGAAGTAACGGGCACCAAGGTTGAAAACCAGTTCGATTACATGAGCGACTATTTCGATGAAAATGCCGAAAGCACTTTCGCAGGTCACTCCAAGGTAATGAGCCGCGCCGACTTCGAAGGCACTTTCCCTCAGCCTCCCACGACGGAAGAAGCTACGCTTACCACCGAAGAGGTTGACGCGTGCACCTATAAAACGGCTACCCCCGAATACGACGAAGACCAGCCCTGGTACACAGACGAAATGCCCGAACAGGCAGAAGAAACCCAGTCCAAAATAAGCGCTACCAGAATGGTGGGCGTGCCTTTCGACGACCCCAGATGGGATACGTTCATGAACCAGCTTTCACTGGAAGACATGCGCGACCTTATAGTAAGCGGCTATTTCTGGACGATTGAAATACCCGAAATCGATCTTCCCCAGTCCATAACCCCCGACGGCCCTACAGGCTTCGTTCAGGGTTCCGGTTCAAACTGGGTAGGCAACACCTGCTTCTATGCTTCCCCCATAGTAATGGCTTCCACGTGGAACAAAGAACTTGCCCGCGAAATGGGTGAGTGCGTCGGCGAAGAAGGCATATGGGGCGGCGAACAGGGCGTTCAGGGCGGCTACAACGGCTGGTACGCGCCCGGCAACAACATTCACCGTTCGCCTTTCTCGGGCAGAAACTTTGAATATTATTCTGAAGACCCCCTGCTTGCAGGCACGATATGCGCAGAAGTAGTTGCGGGCGCTCAGTCCAGGGGCGTATTCGTAATGATAAAGCACTTCGCGCTCAACGACCAGGAAACCAACCGCGGCGACCTTGCTACGTGGGCTGACGAACAGACCATCCGCGAAATCTACCTCAAGGCGTTCGAATATTCCGTAAAGGCGGGCGCAACGGGCATGATGAGCGCGTTCAACCGCATGGGCAACACCTGGTGCGGCGCAAGCTATCCTCTGCTTACGCAGGTATTAAGGAACGAATGGGGCTTTAACGGCCTTGTCATAACCGACTGGGTAAACGGCTTCATGAAGGCCGACCTGATGATCCGCGCGGGCAACGATTTGTGGCTCGCAAGGGGCAATTCAAGCACCCTCAGCATCAACTCTGCAGACTGCACGCCTACGCACGTTGCGGCTATAAGAAGGGCGGCAAAGAGCATAATTTACACCGTTGTCAATTCCAATGCGATGAACCGTCTCGGCGACAGGTACTCCGCAGAATTCTACACTGGCAAAACTTACGCCGTTGAACTCGGCGCAAAGAATAAGGGCGACAGCGTAACCTTCAACGCGTCCAGCGATGTTTACAGCGGTTACGAATACGTTCTTTCGGGCGCTCCCGAAGGACTTACCATTGATAAGGCTACGGGCGCAATAAGCGGCACTATTTCCCAGAACGCCGTTGCGGGCGACTACTCTATGGTAGTTTCCCTCAAGGACGAGGGCGGATTTATCGGTCAGAGCGTAAAGCTCAACCTCAAGGTAAACGGCGGACTTTCCTACACCGGTCTTGAAAGCGCGGCAGTATCCGTAGGCACATTTGCTTCGGTAGACGTATCTTCGTCAATGAACGGCAGCGACGTTTCGTACGAAGTTACGGGCGGCACTCTTCCTGCAGGCATGGCTTTAACCACAGACGGCAGAATAGTGGGCATGCCCACGACGGCGGGCTCGTCCAAGGTTGAAATCACCGCAAGTGCGGACGGCGCAGACGACCTCGTAAAAGAAGTTACCATAACCGTCGGCGAACTCGGCTCGCTTACCTTTACGGCTGGCACGCTTGCAGAAGCAACGGTAAATGCCGCTTACACTGCAAATGCAGGTACGGCTACAGGCGCTGAAGGCATAGTATATTCGGCTACCGGTCTTCCTGCAGGTCTTACCATGGCTGAAGACGGCACGATAAGCGGCACTCCCGAAGAAAGCGGCACGTTCACCGTCAAAGTTTCCGCCTGGGCAGAAGGCTTCGCAACCAAGACCGTTGAACTTACCCTCACCGTAAAGGACGACGCTACGACGCCTGACCCCGATCCCGATCCTGATCCCGATCCTACGCCCGACCCTACCCCCGATCCCGACGAAGGTAAGGAAGATAAGGGCGGATGCTCAAGCGCGCTCGAGCTCGGATTCATAGTACCCGTAACGGTTGCGCTTGCAGGCGTAGCGGTTGTTATCGGCTCCAGGAAGAGGAACAACAAGTAATA
>CAJLLH010000035.1 GCA_905207385.1 uncultured Eubacteriales bacterium | reverse complement strand
GTTTTTTTATGTTTTTTACATTATCGGAAACAAGTTCCGCAAGCGCCGCCGAATTCCACTGGCATCTGCCGCACGTGGGGCAGGATATGACGTCGGCAAAATTTTTATCAAGCCCTACCGACTGAAGAATTCTGCGCGCGGCATAAATTTCGCGCACGGGGTCGCCGGTTATTGAAACGCGGATAGTATCGCCTATGCCGTTCAAAAGCAACGCGCCAAGCGCCGCCGAAGATTTTACGAGCGCGCTTTCGTACGTGCCCGCTTCGGTAACGCCGATATGCAAGGGATAGTCCGTGCGCGACGAAAGCATTGTATAAGCCTTGTACGTTAGCGGCACGGAAGAAGCCTTTACGGAAATTACTATGTTCTCCACGCCGTACTTTTCAAGCATGCCTACGCTTTTCAATGCGCTTTCCACAAGCGAAGTTTCGCATACGCCGTACTTTGAAAGAAATTCCTTTTCAATGCTGCCCGTATTTGAACCTACGCGCACGGGTATGCCGTGCGACTTTATGCAGTCGGCAACAAGCTTTACGTTGTTTTCGCCGCCTATATTGCCCGGGTTTATGCGGACTTTATCGCAACCCGCTTCTATGGCGGCAACGGCAAGGCGCGCCGAAAAATGTATGTCCGCGACGAGGGGAATGTTTATTCTTTTTTTAATCTCTTTTATTGCTGCGGCGTCCTCTTCGTCGAGAACGGATACGCGGATAATTTCACACCCCGCCGCCTCGAGCGCGGATATCTGTGCGCACACTTCGTCAACGCGCGAAGTCTTTGCCGTGCACATTGACTGCACCTTTACGCTCTCTCCGCCGCCGACAAAAATATCGCCTATTTTAACTTTACGGGTCATAGTCCCTCCCATTCAAAAGCCGCCCCATAGGAGCGGCGCGATATACAGAAATTTTAAATTGAAGCAAGCGCGGCGCGCTTGAAATTATTGCCTAAACTCAGCCTTTTTTGCCGTCTGAAGAGCCGTTCTGCTTATTTTCCATAAGGCTCTGAAGTTCAGCCATAAAGCTTGAAATATCGTTGAAAGAACGGTATACGCAGGCATAGCGAACGTAAGCTACTTCGTCTATGTTTTTAAGCTCGTTCATTACCATTTCGCCTATGGATTTGGAAGAAATTTCCTGCTCCATGGAGTTGTAGACCTGTTTTGAAACGCTGTCTACAAGGGCGTCGATTTTTGCCATTGGCACGGGACGCTTTTCGCAAGCCTTTATTACGCCGTTTTTTATTTTCTGAGGGTCGAACGCCTGTCTGTTGCCGCTCGATTTGATTACGAGCACGGGCGTATCTTCAATAGTTTCGTAAGTGGTGAACCTTCTGCCGCAGGCAAGGCACTCCCTTCTTCTTCTGATAGTTCTGCCTTCGTCCGCCGAACGGCTGTCTATAACCTTGCTGTCTTCACAGCCGCAGTACATGCACTTCATATTAACCACCTTTTACGTTTGCGGAAATATTTTTGCCGCCGTTTTGGTATATTATACCACAAAATATTGTGGTTGTAAAGTATGCGGCGGCACAAAGTTTTGCGCCGCCGCTCTGCTTTTTATAATGTTATTTCAACTTCTTCGCCGTCCGAGGTATGTATTTCCACTATTTTAAGGTGTCCCCACTGCTTTTTTGCAGCCTTTGCAGCCTTTATGATATCGCGCAAGGCTTTTGCACTTCCGCAATCGACGTATTTTTTACCCGACCTTAAAAGCAAGCGGAGCGTAATACCCGTTGGCAGAGCTATGGAAAAATTTGTACCTTCTTTATCTTTAACAGTAATTTTCATTCCGCTGAAATTTCCACTATGTCGCCGTCGGCGGAATTGATTTCGATAAGTTTTCCTACCGCGCCGCTTTTTATAAGCTGGGTTACCTGCGAAAAATCTATGCTTTTAAGCGCGTCGCTTCCGCCGAATTTCGCGCTTTTCAAAAACGGTTCGGCGAGCATAAAGGGCAGGTTCAGCTTAACGTTATCTCCGTCGGAGCTGTGCACGGTTATTTTTAAAATTACCTTGCTTAAATCCAACGTTTCGGGCGGAACGGCTTTGGGCGACTGCGGGTCAGCGCCTAAAAGTTCGTCGCAAGATACGTTGAAAAGCTTTGCAAGCACGGGAATGAGCGCAATATCGGGCGCGGAGATATCGTTCTCCCACTTGGATACCGCCTGCGGCGTAACCGAACATTTTTCCGCAAGCTCCTCCTGCGTGAGTGATGCGTTTTTGCGGCATTGCGCAATTCTCTGACCGAGTGTAGTCATAATTTTTACCTCCTTGATTTCTGCCGATATTATAGCTTGCACCGCGGTTGATTACAACATACCATAAGTTGAATGCTTTAAACCGCAGGTTGCATCTAAATCAACCTGCGGTTTAATCGGCTCTGTTTTTATAAAAATTGCTTTGTTTTTGAATAAAAGCTCTTTTATTATTTGAAGTATTTTACGCCGCTTTCAAAAATCTTCATGTCGAAGTTGCCGCAGCAGTTCTTGTAAAGATTTTCGCCGGTGCGCTCGGAATGACCCATCTTGCCGAACACCCTGCCGTCGGGCGAGGTTATGCCCTCGATAGCCCACATGCTGCCGTTGGGGTTGTAAGGGCTGAGCATTGTGGGAACGCCGGACGCGTCGCAGTACTGCGTTGCAATCTGTCCGTTCTTGCGCATCTTTTCAAGCTCGGAATGGGGCGCGATAAGTTTGCCTTCGCCGTGAGATACGGGAACGGTGTACACTTCGCCTACCTTGCAAGCCGCAAGCCAGGGGCTCTTTACCGACGCAACCCTTATATCGACGAGCGTGGAAACGTGGCGCGCAATGTTGTTATAGGTAAGCGTGGGCGAACCAGAGGTAAGCGGACTTACCTTGCCGTAGGGCACAAGTCCGAGCTTTATAAGCGCCTGGAAGCCGTTGCATATGCCGAGGATAAGTCCATCGCGCCTGTCGAGAAGGTCGGCAATTTTTTCGGATACGGCGGGGTTCTTGAATGTGGTGGCTATGAACTTGCCCGAACCGTCGGGTTCGTCGCCGCCAGAGAAGCCGCCGGGGAACGCGATTATGTTTGCCCCTTCGATGGCTTTTATTATTGCCTGAACGCTTTCTTCAATGTCCTTGGGCGAACGGTTGCGTATAACTACAATTTCCGTTTCTGCGCCCGCAAGGCGGAACTTGCGCTCTGTATCCAGTTCGCAGTTGGTGCCGGGGAATGCGGGAATGAATACGCGGGGCTTTGCTGTCTTTATAGCTATGCTGCTGTACTTGCCCTCGCCATTATAGTCGCAGTCGGGAACGTCGCCCTCAGCGGCAGCGGTTGCGGGGAATACGCCGTCGAGCTTTGACGTATAAGCCCTGAGAACTTTAGAGTAAGATACAGTTTTGCCGCCGCAGACAAAGTCGCCCTGCTTTGTTTCGCCTATATACACGCTGTCAACGCCGAGCGAAGACACGTCGTCGGCGCATACTATGATATCGCCGTAGCGTTCGGTGAACAGCTCACCCTCGGGAAGAGCAAACTCAAAACCGAGACCGTTGCCGAAACAGCTCTTTGCCACAGCGGAAGCAATACCTCCCTGCTCTATAACCGTTGCGTGCTTTATTACGCCCGCAGATATGCCCGAATGAACGGCAGCATACAGCTTTTTGAGGTAGCCGAAGTCGGGAACGGAATTTTCGTCCTTGCGCATGGGCAGAAGCCACATTTTTTCGCCTGCTTTTTGGGGTACGTTGGTTATAAGGCGCGAAGCCTTTGCAGGCGCAAGCGCAAATGATATCAGCGTGGGAGGCACGTCTATATCTTCGAACGTGCCGCTCATCGAGTCTTTGCCGCCGATTGCCGCAAGACCGAGATTTATCTGCGCGTACAGCGCGCCGAGGAGCGCCGAAAGAGGAACGCCCCAGCGCTTTTTATCGTCCCTAAGGCGCATGAAGAATTCCTGAAGCGTAAGGCGGATATCGTTCATTTCCGCGCCCGCCGCAACAACTTTTGCTACCGAGGTTACTATGGAATATATTGCGCCCGTGAAAGGCGAAGAAGACATAAGGTTGGGATTATAGCCGTATGCGGATACAGTGCAGTCGTCCGTTTCGCCGCCGACAATTTTAGCCGCCATTGCGGTTACGGGCGTAAGCTGGTTTTTGCCGCCGAAGGGCATATATACCGACTTTGCGCCTATAGTCGAGTCGAACGTTTCGGAAAGACCCTTCTTGGAGCATACGTTGAGGTCGGAAAGCGTTGACAGCATATCTTTTTCAAAATCGCCGTCTGCTTTGGGAGCAAAGAAATGAGTTTTATTTTCGTCGATTTCTGCGGGGGTGCGCTGTTTAACGCCGTTGGTATCGAGGAAGTCGCGCGAAATATCCACTATCGCCCTGCCGCGGTGGAACATCTTCAGGCGCCTGTCGGAGGTAACGACGGCTACGGGCGTTGCGGTAAGGTTTTCTTTGGCGGCGAGCTTTATAAACTCCTCCGCGTCCTCCTTTTTGACTACTACCGCCATTCTTTCCTGAGATTCGGAGATGGCAAGTTCAGTGCCCGAAAGTCCCTGATACTTTTTGGGAACGAGGTCGAGCTGTATTTCAACGCCGTCGGAAAGTTCGCCTATGGCGACGGATACGCCGCCCGCGCCGAAGTCGTTGCACTTTTTGATTTTGCGGGTAGCTTCCTTGTTGAGGAAAAGCCTTTGAAGCTTGCGTTCGGTAAGCGCGTTGCCCTTCTGCACTTCCGCGCCGCACGTCTGAACTGACTTTTTATCGTGAGCCTTGGAAGAGCCAGTAGCGCCGCCGCAGCCGTCGCGACCCGTTTCGCCGCCGAGAAGGATTATTACGTCGCCTTCGGCGGGGCGTTCGCGGTAAATCATATCCGATTTTGCGCCCGCAACAACGAAGCCCGTTTCAAGCCTTTTTGCCTTATATCCGGGGTGGTAAACTTCGTCTACCTGACCGGTGGCAAGACCTATCTGGTTGCCGTAGGAAGAAAAGCCTGCCGCCGCGGTCGTTGTTATGACGCGCTGGGGAAGCTTGCCTGGCAGAGTGTTTTCAAGCGGTTCGGTGGGGTCAGCCGCACCAGTTATGCGCATTGACTGAAGAACGTAGGTGCGTCCCGAAAGAGGGTCGCGTATTGCGCCGCCGAGGCAGGTTGCCGCGCCGCCGAAAGGTTCGATTTCGGTGGGGTGGTTGTGCGTTTCGTTTTTGAACATTACGGTATACTTTTCGGGCTTGCCGTCAAGTTCCACGTCTACGTTTATAGAGCAGGCGTTTATTTCTTCCGATTCGTCAAGGTTTGCAAGTCTGCCGTCTTTTTTAAGTTTTTTAGCGCCTATGGTTGCTATATCCATTAGGCAAGGATACTTATCCTTTCTGCCTGCGTACAGTTCGGAGAAAAGGTCGTTGTAAAGTTTGTAAGCGTCCTTTACGCGCGCATTGTCGCCGTTTATTTCAACGCCCGTAATCTCGGTTGCGAAGGTTGTGTGGCGGCAATGGTCAGACCAGTATGTATCTATAACTTTAAGTTCGGTTTCTGTAGGGTCGCGCTTTTCGGAAATGAAATAATCGCGGACAAACGCGAGGTCTTCGACAGACATCGCAAAGCCCATCTTTTTGTGGTATGCCGCAATTTCTTCGTCAGACATATTGGTAAAGCCGTTCACGCTTTCAACGTCGGGAGCTTCCACGTGCTCGTGTGCAAGCGAGGCGGGCTTTTCAAGGCTTACTTCTTCGCTTTCGACGGGGTTGATAAGGTGCTTTTTAAGCTTTTCCACTTCCTCTGCCGAAGCGCCTTTTACCGCATAAACGCGGGCGCACTTGATTAAAGGACGCTCTTTCTGGGTGAGAAGCTGAACGCACTGAGCGGCGCTGTCTGCACGCTGGTCGTACTGACCGGTAAGGTAAGCTATTGCAAATACCGAGTAATCTTTGCCGAATTCAACGCTCTCCCTGTAAACGTTGTCTACGGGAGGTTCGGAAAATACGCCGGGGATAGCTTGTTCAAGCTCTTTTTCGCTCATGCCCTCCACGTCGTAGCGGATAAGCACGCGCACGTCCTTTATATCCTTTATGCCGAGGAGATTTTTCGCCTCGTCCATAACCTTTTTTGCCTGTAAATTATCTTTCTTTTCAACGAAAATTCTGTAAATCATATGCGCTCCATGCGGTAAAAATAATAAGGAGTTACTTAATATAACGCGGCGGAGCCGCCGCAAAATTAATTTTAAACAGATATAATCAGCCTTCGCGGTACTTTATGCCTATATCCGTGCGGTAAGACATGCCGTCCCAGCTTATGTTTTTGACTGCGGCGTAAGCTTTGGTGCGCGCCTCTTCGACGTCTGCACCCTTTGCAACCACGCCCAGAACGCGTCCGCCCGACGTTACGAGCCTGCCGTCTTTCATCGCCGTGCCTGCGTGAACTATCTGACAGTCGCCAACGTCGCCTATGGTTATTACTTTGCCTTTTTCATACTTTACGGGATATCCGCCGCTTGCAAGCACTACGCAAACGCACGCGCCGTCTTCCCACTCTATTTTAATATCCGAAAGTTTTTCGTCGGTTACCGCCTCGAATATGTCCATAAGGTCGGTTTTAAGCATCGGAAGAACTACCTGAGTTTCGGGATCGCCGAAGCGGGAATTGTATTCAACCACCTTCATGCCCTTGTCCGTACGCATAAGCCCGAAGTAAAGGCAACCCTTGAACGTTCTGCCCTCCGCATTCATTGCGTTCATTGTAGGAATCATGATTTTGTTCATGACTTCCTCTTCAAGCTCCTTCGTCCAGAACGGGCAGGGCGAGAACGTGCCCATGCCGCCCGTATTGAGCCCCTTGTCGCCGTCAAGCGCGCGCTTGTGGTCGCACGAGGTTATCATTGGAACTATCGTCTTGCCGTCGGTGAATGAAAGCACGGAAACTTCTTCGCCGGGGGTGTATTTGAGTCCGCGCATGCACTCTTCTATAACAACCTTGTTGCCCGCCGAACCGAACGCTTTGTCAAGCATAATCTGCTTTAAACCTTCTTCGGCTTCTTCCAAGGTGTTGCATATTAGTACGCCTTTTCCGAGCGCAAGACCGTCGGCTTTTAAAACTATGGGCGCGCCCTGTTTTTTTATGTATCCGAGAGCTTTGTCGTAATCATCAAAAATTTCCGATTCGGCGGTGGGTATGCCGTACTTTTTCATAAGGTTTTTGGAAAAAGCTTTGCTCGCTTCTATAATGGCGGCGTCTTTGCGGGGACCGAAGCAGCGCTTGCCTATGCCCTCGAGAGCGTCCACAAGACCTATTGCAAGAGGGTCGTCGGGAGCGACTACGTAATAGTCTATCTCGGGATGAGCTTGAGCAAACTCAACGACTGCGGGAATATTCATATAGTCGACGTTTACGTTTTCGGCTATCTGAGCGGTGCCCGCGTTGCCCTTCATGCAGTAAAGTTTTTCTACGCGCTTGCTCTTTTTAAGCGCAAGCAATATGGCGTGCTCCCTGCCGCCGTTGCCTATTACAAGTACGTTCATATTTTCACCTGTATAATTAAATTCTTAAGCGCGCCCGGAAAATTTGAGTTGTTTCCGAACGCGCAGAGTATATAAAATTATTTAATGCCGAATGAATAGTTGCGGCATATGTGCGGGTCAATCAGTGTTTGAAATGTCTGTCGCCGACAAATACCATAGCTATGCCCGCAGCGTTGGCGGCGTCTACGGAATCCTTGTCGCGAACAGAGCCGCCCGGCTGAATAATTGCCGTGATGCCAGCCTTTACGCATTCTTCAACGCAGTCGGAGAAGGGGAAGAACGCGTCGGACGCCATAACCGAACCCTTGGCTTCGTCGCCCGCGTGCGCTATAGCCTGCTGAGCCGCCCATATGCGGTTGGTCTGACCCATGCCTATGCCCGTAGTTCTGCCGGGCTTGCCTATTACTATCGCGTTGGACTTGGTGTGCTTTACAACCCTCCATGCGAACATCATTGCCTCTACTTCCTCCGCGGTGGGCGCTCTGTCAGTTACAACGCCGAGTCCGTAAACGGTTTTATCCTTGCCCGAGGGGGTCTTGGTTACGGTAACTTCAGCCTTGCGTGAGAACAGACCCATATCTTCGTCCTTTATAAGGCATTCGTCGTACTCCTGAACGAGAAGTCCGCCGTAAACCTTTTTCATATCGCGGGCAGACTTGTCGCGGCGGGCGGAAATATCGTCTATCTGAAGAAGACGGATATTCTTTTTGCCTTCGAGAATTTCAAGCGCCTTTTCGGTGTAAGCGGGCGCCATAACTATTTCGATAAAGATTTTGCTTATTTCTTCGGCAACCTTTTCGTCCACCGTGCCGTTGATTGCTAGTATTCCGCCGAACACCGATACGGGGTCGGAGGTGTATGCGCGCATATATGCTTCGTAAATGTCCTTGCCCGTGCCTACGCCGCAGGGATTTGCGTGCTTGCACGCTACCACCGCGGGGGTTGAGCCGAATTCCTTGAGAAGTTCAAGCGCGCCGTTTGCGTCGTTGATGTTGTTGTAGGAAAGTTCCTTGCCCCAGAGCTGCTTTGCAGAAGAAAGCGAACCTTTGCGGATGAACGGCTCGTTGTAGAATACTGCCGTCTGCTGAGGGTTTTCGCCGTAGCGCATATCCTGCGCCTTTTCATAGGCGAACGTAATGCTGTCGGGGAAACGAATCCCCAGCTGTCCGGCGAGATAATTGGAAATCATGCTGTCGTATACCGCCGTATGCGCAAACACTTTATATTGAAGGTATTTCTTCGTTTCCAAAGAAACGCCGCCCGACTCTAACTCGGAAAGTACTTTTTCGTAATCCTTAGGGTCTACGACGACTGCGACGTCCTGATAATTTTTCGCCGCGGCGCGAATCATGGTCGGGCCGCCGATGTCGATATTCTCCACGGCTTCCGCAAACGAAACGCCCGGTTTGGAAATTGTCGCCTTAAAGGGATAAAGGTTGACGACGACCACATCGATTGTATTAATCCCCAACTTTTCGAGCTGAGCCATATGTTCGGGATTGGAGCGCATGGCCAAAAGTCCCGCATGAACTGCAGGATGCAACGTCTTTACCCTCCCGTCGAGACATTCGGGAAAACCCGTAATGTCGCTGATACCGATAACGGAAATTCCTGCTTCCGTCAGTGCCTTTGCCGTTCCGCCCGTAGAAATGATTTCATAACCGCATTTTTTGAGCCCGCGGCAAAAATCCACTACGCCCGTCTTATCCGAAACACTTACCAAAGCTCTTTTCTTCATTGTCATAATTTATATATACCTCTTTTATTTTTTGCAAAAACGGAACATACTGAAAGTATGCTGATTCTGTATCTCTTTTTCATCGCGTATATCCTCGCAGTCAACTTTTATTCCTTTTTACTCATCAAGGGATTGAAGGACGATTACGACGAAGAACACCCGAACAAGTCCTCGGATGGAAGGCTTGTCCTGACAGCCTTCCTCGGCGGTGCAATTACGATTTATATCTGTATGTTTATCTATAAATACCGATTGAAAAGTCTTTTCCTTATGATTTTAATGCCCATTTTGGGCGTTCTGAACGTCTATCTTTGGGTTATCGCTTTCCGCTCCGGCGCCACATTCTTCGTCGTGTGAAGAAGCGTTTAAC
>CAJLLH010000034.1 GCA_905207385.1 uncultured Eubacteriales bacterium | reverse complement strand
GCAGCTGCACACCTGTTCTCATCGCTCTTATTTATGCGATGTGGAAAAACGGCACGCTTTCCAACATTTTCTGCGGCTCGTGCAATTCCTGCGGCTGCAACTAAGCGTTTGCGTGCAAAACAAAATCGCGAAGAATAAAACCGTATGCCGTTCGGGCAAAGTATCGGGCGGTAAAAAACAAGGGGCTGGAAACAGCCCCTTTTATATTTGCAATTTACAAGGAGCGGTAAATTTTGCCGCTCTTTATCATTTTATTTTTTAATGTCGTGCAGGTATTTGTAAACTGCCGCAATTGTCTTTGCGTCGCAGATTTCGCCGCTTTCAATCATTTCCTCAATGCGCGGAATGTCCACAAATTCGGCGTTTACAAATTCGTCGTCGTCCAGATGCTGCTTTTCAAGCGTTGCCGCGTCGGCTTTGAAAACGTAAATTATTTCGTCTGTGTAGCCCGGCGAAGGGTAAACTTCCACAAGTCTTTCAAGTTTTTCGGCGCAGTATCCCGTTTCTTCTTCAAGCTCCCTGCGCGCCGCGTGTTCGGGATTTTCTCCCTTGTTCAGCTTGCCCGCGGGAATTTCCCATATTACTTTATTATAAGGAAAACGAAACTGGCGTTCAAGCAGAATTTTGCTGTCATTAACTAAAAGAACGGCAGCTCCGCCCGGATGCCTTACAACTTCGCGCAAAGCCTTGTTTCCGTTTGGCAGCTCGGCTTCGGAAAGCTCAAGCGTTACAACTTTGCCGCTGTAAAGCGTTTTTGTGGAAAGCGTTTTTTCTTCAAGATTCATTATTCAAACCTCCATTGCGGCGCTGAGAAGATTTATAAGCTGCGAAAACCCGTTATGACAGGCTGAGTAATATTCATAACCGCGCAGAATAGCGTCTACCGACTGGGCGCGCCCCTCGCGCACCGCGCTTTCAAGTTCGCACAGCATCGAGATGCCGTCCTGTTTGTCTGCCTCAGGCATACCCGAACAAGATATTATATTCTTTTCGCGCGCAATAAGAAGCGAAACTGCGGAAAGTTTTTCTGCCACGGCGGGGTTCGGGGCTTCATTACCACCCCTTTGAATATTAGCATTCTGCGTATCGGCGGCAGACTGAGCGCTTTGCGTACCCTCAATCTCATCAGTGAAAAGTTCGGCTACAATGCTTTCAAGCGAAACAATTACCTTGTCGCAGAAGCTGTGAAAACTTGAATAATAGCTTCCGTCCTCGGCAAAAAATTGCTGAAGAAACTCGTTGAAGTTTATAGAGTTATGGTCAAATTCCACAAGCAGACAGAATATGAAGGCGAGCTTGTCTGCCGGGGAATCGGGCAGCACCATGCGGCTACGGCTGAGAAGTCCCTCGTGCGTGGTTATAAGATACTTGCGCTTGGCAGACACATAATCAAAGTCGGCGGTTACGGCGTGAAACAGCTCGTAAAGAGCCGCGCTGTTCACTATGCTTTTAAGCACGTCTTTAATGCGCGTCGTTGCCATAATGAATTTACTTTTGCGCAGTTGTTCGCATTTGTCAAGAAAATCGAGAACTTCTTCTTTTGTATCTTTCATAACACTACCCAAAACAGTCTTTTTAATAATTATACCACAACTTTTTTAAAATCACATAAATTTTTAAGTATTTAGTTGCTTTTAAAATATAAATTATGTATAATGATATCACTTTTTTGCACTCGAGGATAAACGGCGCTATGTTGAACACCGGAGAAACATCTATTAACAAATTAATAATTCTTTTCGTGTTCGATAAAATGGAGAGCGCCATTTCCGAAAGAACGATTGTGGACATGTGCTCTTCCTCCAACGACTGGATGGGTTACATGGACTGCGTCAACGTAATTCATAAACTTCTTGACGATAACTTTATCTGCATAGTCAACGAAGATGAAGATACGCTTTACACCATCACGCCCGACGGACGCGAAACGCTTGCGAACTTTTACATAAAGATTCCTAAAAGCGTTCGGGAAGAAATTTCGCAGTTTGTAAAAAAGAACAGCTCGCGTTACAGAAACAGGCAGGAATGCCGTTCAGATTATTACCAGAACAAAGACGGCACTTATACCGTTTATCTTAAAATTCTGGCGCCCGTTCAGCCTATACTTGAACTTAAGTTTGTTGTACCCGACAGAAAAACTGCGAACAAAATTTATAAGAAATGGGAGGAAAAGGCTACCGACGTATATTCTGCAATATACGAGAACCTTTCAGACTGATATGTTTACTTACCGTACCCACGGGACGTGCTCCCGAGCAATAACTTTCGACGTGGATTCAGAAAATAAAATACGCAACATAAAATTTGCGGGCGGCTGCACCGGCAACACTCAGGGCGTTGCACTCCTTGCCGAAGGCAGAGACATCGATGAAGTTGAAAATATTCTTAAAGGCGTCATTTGCCGTAACGGCACCTCCTGCCCCGACCAGCTCAGCAAGGCTATTGAAGCTTACAAACAGTCCGTAAAATAATAAAAATGTCTGTCATAGTACTTTGCAAATACATAAATTAAGGCCTCCGCTGTTCGTGGAGGCCTGTTTTAATATTCAAGTTGTTGCAAACCATTATTTTTGCAATAAAGCGCTTAAGCTTAAAGCGGGCTTTAAACTGAATTTTATTTTGATAAATAGTTGTAAAAGCCGCTCATATCGCCTTCGCGCAAGTCGATATAGTAGCATCTTCCCGAGTATCCGCAGTTTTGCATATAGCGTATTACATTAAAGCCTTTGTATTCGGGTCTGACTTCAACGAGCAGCTTTTCAAAAGGCATTTCTCCTATTACCGTTTCTTCACCGAACCCAAACTCCACCCATACTCCGTTTTTCATGGCGTTTAAAGTGTGTTCGTTAAGGCTTACTCCGAATGCGGGCATAACGATTGAACCTTCAAGCATTCCGTTCCACGCGGCTACTATTTCTTCAAATTTTTCCGTCCCTGCGGCGTAAGTTTCGCCTGCGCCGTTTTTTAAAACAGATATTTCTTCCGCCTGTGAAAATACTTCCTGTAACTGCATAATTTTTACCTCGCTCAAGCGCCCGCGGCTTTTTGCTGCGGGCGCTTCAATTTCAGTATGTTTTATTTGGACATTATATATTCGTCTATTGCCTGAGCGGCAGTTTTTCCTGCACCCATGGCAAGAATTACGGTAGCCGCGCCCGTTACGGCGTCGCCGCCCGCGTATACGCCCTCTTTGCTTGTTTTGCCCGTTTCTTCCTGCACTATAATTCCGCCGCGGCGGTTGACTTCAAGTCCCTTTGTAGTGTTTTTGATAAGCGGATTGGGACTGGTGCCTATAGACATTATGACGCAGTCAACGTCTATGACGTATTCGCTTCCCGGTATTTCCACGGGACGGCGTCTGCCCTGTTCGTCGGGTTCGCCCAACTCGCATTTTATAACTTTTATGCCGGTAACAAAACCGTTTTTCTCGTCGCGCTTGTTTTCGGGGTTATGATAGCCGAGAATTTCTACGGGGTTTCTTAAAATATCGAAAACGATGCCCTCTTCTTCAGCGTGTTCCACTTCCTCGCGGCGTGCGGGAAGCTCTTCCATGGAGCGTCTGTAAATGATATGTACGCTTTCAGCGCCCAGTCTCAACGCTGTGCGCGCGGCGTCCATGGCAACATTGCCGCCGCCGACTACGGCTACGCGCTTTGCGTGCATTATTGGCGTATCCGAATTTTCGCGGTAAGCTTTCATGAGGTTGTTGCGGGTAAGGAATTCGTTTGCAGAATAAACTCCCTTAAGGCTTTCGCCGGGTATACCCATGAATCTGGGAAGACCTGCGCCCGAACCTATGAAAACAGCCTCGTAACCGTCTTCAAAAAGTTCGTCAACGGTAAGCGTTTTACCGATTACAACGTTTGTCTGAATATCCACGCCGTAAGCTTTAAGCGCTTCGGTTTCTTTTTTGACTATCGATTTAGGCAGTCTGAATTCGGGAATGCCGTAAACGAGCACGCCGCCTGCAAGGTGAAGCGCCTCGAAAACGGTTACGCGGTAGCCTTTTTTTGCAAGGTCGCCCGCACACGTAAGACCCGAAGGACCGGAGCCGACAACTGCTACTTTGTGTCCGTTTGAAACGGGCACCGCAGTTATGCCGTTGAAATTTTTGTTATGGTAGTCCGCAACAAACCTTTCAAGCCTGCCTATTCCCACGGGCTCGAATTTTATGCCCAGAGTACACTTGCTTTCGCATTGCGTTTCCTGCGGGCAGACCCTGCCGCATACAGCGGGGAGCGATGAACTTTTTGAAATGATTTCGTAAGCTTCTTCAAATTTGCTTTCTTTGACTTTGGAGATAAATTCGGGTATGGAAATATTTACGGGGCAGCCCTGAACGCAGGGTTTGTTTTTGCAGTTAAGGCATCTTTGCGCTTCAGCTACTGCCGTCTTTTCGTCGTATCCCAGCGCAACTTCTTCAAAGTTATGCGCGCGCACCTTAGGGTCCTGTACGGGCATGGGGTGCTTTTTAGGTTCTATCGCCATTTTACTTTACCTCCTTTTTGAAAAGGTTGCATTCTTCTTCGCGCGCATGCGCTTCAAACGAAGAATACATTCTTCCCCTTTCCATCGCTTCGTCAAAATCGACTTCGTATCCGTCGAAATCGGGTCCGTCAACGCAGGCAAATTTTGTTTTGCCGCCTACCGTGAGTCTGCAACCGCCGCACATTCCCGTTCCGTCTATCATTATGGGGTTCATGGATACGGTTACGGGCACGCCGAAAGGTTTAGCCGCGGCAACTACAAATTTCATCATTATGAGCGGACCTATTGTAATAACCTTGTCGTAAGCTTCGCCGCCTTCAAGCGCCTCTTTAAGCGGTTCGGTAACAACGCCTTTTCTGCCGTAACTTCCGTCGTCGGTCATAATTGTAAGCTTATCCGAACAAGCGGCAAATTCTTCTTCCAGAATTACAAGGTCTTTATTTCTGAAACCTATTACAGAATGTACTTCGCATCCGAGTTCGTGCAGTTTCTGGGCTACGGGCAGAGCTATCGCGCAGCCTACGCCGCCGCCTATTATGCAGACTTTTTTAAGACCCTCGGTCTCTGTCGCGCAGCCGAGAGGTCCGCAGAAATCAGCAATGCAATCACCCGCATTTTTAGCGTTGAGCTTCATAGTGGTTGCGCCGACTATCTGAAAAATTATTTTAACCGTTCCCGCTTTTCTGTTGTAGCCTGCAACGGTGAGAGGTATTCTTTCGCCTTCTTCGTCTACGCGCAGTATTATGAACTGCCCGGGTTCTGCCTTTTTGGCTACGAGCGGCGCATAAATATCCATCATTGTTACGGTGGGGTTGAGTTCACGTTTTTCAATTATCTTATACATACTGCAAGCTCCCTGCCTTTTTATAATTTCTTTGATATATTTTATAATGTATACGGGATAAGGCGCTTCGTAATCTTTGGCAAAGCGCACTTCCCTTATAATTCCGCGTTGAAGGTTGTTGTGCCTGCCGAGCGGGGCAAGAACTTCGTCTCCGGGTTCGGCATCTTCGAAAGGGCACGCATACCAGTACTTTCTTCCGGCGACGTTCGGGTCGTCGGCAAATTCAATTGCTGCAAAATACATCAGGTTCTTCATTATACAAAATATTATATCACAACAAAATCTTATTTAACAACAAAATAAGGCTTGCTTTTTTAAGCAAGCCTTATAAAAATTTAATTAATTTGCATAATTATTCATATTCGACAACGTCTATCCAGCGCATAAGGAAGGCTTTTTCCTCTTCGGGAGCCTTAACAAGACGCGAAGCGGCAACGATTGGTATCCACTTCTGCACGTACTGGATTGCCGTATCTGCTTTTTTGCAGAAAAGCTTTAAGTACTTTTCGGCAACGTCGCCCTTGCCCTGCAGATAGAACAGAAGGTAAGTGCGCGCAACGTCTGCGGCTGCGTTGCCCTGAGTTGCGTGCGCCCAGTCGATTACGTAGGGCGTACCGTCGGCAGTTATTATAACGTTGCTGGGGTTGAAGTCGCCGTGGCAGAGTTTAACGTGCCTCTTCATTCCGTTAAGACGGGTATGAAGTTCGTAGCGCGTAGTAGCGTCGAGGTCTGCCGCGCTTATCTTTCTGTTCATCTTTTCGATGAGCATATTCAAAAGGGGCACGCGCTTGGAATGAACGTTGAGCTGAATATCTACGAAAAGATTAAGGTATTCGTCAAGTTTATCGGGATTTTCGTTCATAAGCTGTTCAAGCGTGGTGCCTTCGATGTAGTCCATCGTAATGGACCAGCAGCCGTCCACTACCGATACAGCCTGAATTTTGGGTATGTTGAGGTCGGTTTCCTCAACGCGCGCCTGATTGAGCGCTTCGTTGAGGATGTCAGCCTTGGAATAGCCCTTATCAAAGAGCTTTACAAGCTTGTCGCCGTCCCTGTAAATCTTTTTGCCCGGTCTTTCGACTACTATTTTTTCGTCTTTCATTATCATAATCCTCCTTATTTGCCGTAGTATGCGTTAAGATACATCTGCTTGATTTCGCTCATTAAAGGATAGCGGGGATTTGCGCCCGTGCACTGGTCGTCGAATGCCTGTTCTACCATGGCGTCGAGCCTTGCAAGGAAGTCGTTTTCGTCTATGCCGTATTCCTTTATTGTCTTCTTTATGCCTACCTTAGCCTTGAGTTCGTCGATGGCCTTGATAAGATTTTCAAGCTTTTCTTTATCGTTCTTGCCGCCGAGGCCAAGGGCTTCTGCAACTTCTGCATAACGCCTTAAAGTCTTGGGATGGTCATACTGGCTGAACGTGCCCATCTTTGCGGGAGCTTCGGCTGCGTTGAAGCGAAGCACTTCGTCTATCATGAGCGCGTTGGCTACGCCGTGAGGCAGATGATGGAATGCGCCGAGCTTATGCGCCATGGAATGGCATACGCCTAGGAATGCGTTGGCGAAAGCCATACCTGCCATTGTAGCGGCGTTAGCCATCTTCTCCCTTGCTTCAACGTCCGTCTGACCGTTTTCGTATGCGCGGGGCAGATACTTGAATATAACTTTGAGCGCCTGGATTGCAAGTCCGTCTGTGTAATCGGTAGCCATTACTGAAGCGTAAGCTTCAAGTGCGTGCGTTACTGCGTCTATACCTGAAGCAGCCGTAAGACCCTTAGGCGCGGACATATGAAGGTCGGTGTCTATTATAGCCATGTTGGGCATGAGTTCGTAGTCTGCGAGGGGATATTTAACGCCCGTCTTTTCGTCGGTGATAACCGCGAAAGGAGTAACTTCGGAACCTGTGCCCGCCGAGGTGGGTATTGCAATGAAGTAAGCTTTCTCGCCCATCTTGGGGAAGGTGTAAACCCTCTTGCGGATATCGATGAAGCGCATAGCCATATCGAGGAAGTCAGCTTCGGGATGTTCGTAAAGCACCCACATAATCTTGCCTGCGTCCATTGCGCTGCCGCCGCCGAGCGCGATTATCGTGTCGGGCTCGAAGTTGCGCATCTGTGCAACGCCTTCAAGCGCGCATGCAAGCGTAGGGTCGGGAGCAACGTTGAAGAACGTATCGTGAGCGATGCCCATTTCGTCGAGTTTATCGGTTATGCACTTAGTGAAGCCGCTCTTGTAAAGGAAACTGTCCGTTACGATGAACGCCTTTTTCTTGCCCATTACCGTTTTAAGCTCGTCTAAAGCTACGGGCAGGCAACCCTTCTTCAAATATACTTTCTGCGGTGCTCTGAACCAAAGCATGTTTTCCCTCCTTTCGGCTACTGATTTAATATTCAGAAGATGTTTTACGCCGACGTTTTCGGATACAGAGTTGCCGCCCCATGTGCCGCAACCGAGCGTCAGCGAAGGCGAAAGTTTGAAGTTGTATAAGTCGCCTATGCCGCCGTGAGACGAAGGAGTATTTACAAGTATACGGCAGGTCTTCATGCGTTCGCTGAACTTTTCAAGCCTGTCTTTTGCGATGTTTTCGTTGAGGTAAATGGACGAAGTATGACCGAAACCGCCGTCAGCAATAAGCTTTTCAGCCTTGTTGAGCGCGTCGTCGAAGTCTTTTGCCCTGTACATAGCAAGCACGGGCGAAAGCTTTTCGTGTGCGAACTCTTCGGAAATATCTACCGATTCAACTTCGCCGATAATGATTTTTGTGCTTTCGGGAACTTTCACGCCCGCAAGCGCGGCGATTTTATATGCGCTCTGACCAACAATTTTTGCGTTGAGCGCGCCGTTTATGATTATCGTCTTTCTTACCTTTTCGGTCTCTTCGGGGTTAAGGAAGTAGCAACCGCGGTAAGCAAATTCTTTCTTTACTTTGTCGTAAATCTTGTCGTCAACAATGACGGACTGTTCGGACGCGCAGATCATACCGTTATCGAAAGTCTTGGAATGAATTATGGAGCTTACTGCAAGAAGTATATCTGCAGATTCGTCGATTATTGCGGGGGTATTGCCTGCGCCTACGCCGAGAGCGGGTTTGCCGCTGGAGTAAGCTGCTTTAACCATGCCGGGACCGCCCGTTGCAAGAATTGTATCAGACTCGGTCATGAGGAGGTTGGTCATTTCAAGCGAGGGGCTGTCTATCCAGCCGATAATGCCTTCGGGCGCGCCTGCTTCAACCGCTGCTTCATATACTATTTTAGCCGCTGCAATGGTGCTCTTCTTTGCGCGGGGATGAGGGCTTATGATAACGCCGTTGCGCGTTTTAAGGCAGATAAGCGTTTTGAATATAGCCGTAGACGTGGGGTTGGTCGTGGGTATGACTGCGGAAATAAGCCCTATGGGTTCTGCAATCTTTTTGAAGCCGTAAGATTTGTCTTCCTCTATAACGCCGCAAGTTTTGGTGAACTTGTATTTGTTGTAAATGTATTCAGCCGCGTAGTTGTTTTTGATTACCTTATCTTCAACTACGCCCATGCCCGTTTCTTCAACGGCAAGCTTTGCAAGGGGAATTCTTGCCTTGTTCGCCGCAATGGCGCACGCCAAAAAGATTTTGTCTACCTGCTCCTGGGAATAGGTTGCAAAAATCTTCTGAGCTTCCCTTACTCTTTTTATCTGCTCTTCCAGCTTTTCTACGCTGTCGCAGATATCGTATGTGAATTTAAATTCCATAACGACCTCCTCTGATAATTTTGCACGATTGTGAAAAATTAAATCGTAATTTTTTTATCGATTAAATTTTATCAAATGAAATCGCGTACTGCAAGTGTACGAACGTGAAAATTAAAAAATTATTCTTTTTGTTATGTTTTTCAAAAAACAGTTAAAAAAGAACATTGGTTAATATTATTGCCGTATGTATTCACCGCTCAGCGCAGCGTAATCTTTGTGTTTTGCGGGCTTGACTTTTCTTATTTGCTTTTTTATAATGGTATAAAAGTATCTCGGTGTTATTTCGGCAATGGAAAAAA
The DNA here is from genome assembly GCA_905207385.1 of uncultured Eubacteriales bacterium. Taxonomy (GTDB): domain Bacteria; phylum Bacillota; class Clostridia; order Christensenellales; family Borkfalkiaceae; genus Coproplasma. The sequence continues at coordinate 532 of CAJLLH010000034.1, read as the reverse complement.
TCTATAAGTATAAGTCGGAATTTTCAGCTTCATATATAAAACAGAATATGCCTTCTCTTGTTAAGCAGTTCTCAGAAACCGAAAAGAGAGAATTTTTATATCGTGACGAAAGTGATGACACAATCTGGCTCGGCTTAGAAAAAGGCGACCATTCGGGATATTGGTTTATCGGCTCTCTGAAAGAAACATCAGACGGAACTATAATCGAGGGCAGTATAGTTTACAATCCCGATAATCCTGACGTTTACGTCAGTAAGTCGAGGCTTTCAAAGGTCTGCACATGGATTTTAACGGCGATTATGGCTGTTATTTTATGCATTCCCATTTTGATATTCTGGATAGCAGAGCTTATAAGAGGGCGCAAAACCAAGGAAGAATATCTTGACATTTTTTTAAAAAAGTATCTTTCTTGCGAAAAAATTACTGGCGCAGATTGAATTGTGTTTATGAACTTATGAAAAAAAAGAGGACAGCAAAACTGTCCTCTTTTTTGTTGGTGCGGATAACAGGAGTTGCGCCTTTGGCGGCGCGC
>CAJLLH010000033.1 GCA_905207385.1 uncultured Eubacteriales bacterium | reverse complement strand
GGGGCGGGGGTTATATGATTTTATATATAAAATTACTATTCTTCCAGCCTTTCAGCCGGGTTTAAAACTGAGTTCATTCCGTCTTCCCGCTCTCTTTTTCATCCGAGGCAGCGTGCGGCAAAATAAGGAATACCGTAAGCTCGAAAATGTCGTCGCTTGCAGAAATGCGCGCTTCGCCGCCGTACTTTTCCGCTAAAAGCTTTATGCTGCGTATGCCGAAACCGTGCGACTCCACATTATCGGTTTTGGTTGTAACGAGCGTGCCGTCGGAAACCCTGAGCTTACCCGAAAAGTAGTTCATGCAGCTTACCACAATGCAGTTGCCCTGCGATTCGAGAGTAACGGAAATTACGCGCTTGGCTTTATCTTCTATCTTGCTTACCGCCTCTATCGCATTATCCAGAATGTTGCCGAACATAGAATAAATATCGTACTGGCTGACAAACTCCAAAAGACTTCCGTCGCCGAGGAAGGTAAGCGAAATTCCTTCCGAACGGCACATATCCGCCTTTTCGTTGACTACTATGTCCAGAGTTTCGTTGCCGGTGCGCACTTCGCTGTCGTACTCCTCAAGCACCTTGCGGTATTGAGCGAGCTCGTCAGCGTTGCGGTTGCTGTCCAGAAGAGAGAGCACGTGTTTCAGATCGTGATATTTTATGTTGAGCTGTTCGCGGTTCTTTTTGCTGGCCTCGAACTGTCTGCGCTCCTCGTAACCTATGCGCTCCAGCGTTTCTTTCTGCGCGCGAGTTATGCTGAGAACGTGAAGATTGAAGCTTATGAACAGCGACAAAAGACAGCAGGATATTGCGTAAAGCGAATTGCCCGCAGTAATGTAATCATTGCCGAACATTTCTCCGCGACGGGCGAAACGGTTAATTCCCAGGCACACGAACAGCGTAAAAACCGAAACAAGAACAAGTCTTACATCGTAATTCCTGTAAAACTCGTATTTTTCGGCTACGCGACCGAATGCAAACAGCGACGCAACGTATGTAAAAGGGAAAACTATCAGCTCGATTATATGTTCGCGCCAGGAACTGCTTAAACCGAGGTTGTCGAACAGCGAAGTTAGCGCAACAAGCCTCATAACCTGGTAGGAAAGGTGCTGAAGCGCGTAGCCGGCAACGCACGCCGAAAGCAACGCCACAAATTTTACTTTGAAGCAGAACGCAAGGTAAGCAACAGTTATGGCAAAAAGAATGATATATTTCAAGAACGGCCAGAACTGATTTGCGTAAGCCGAGTTAGGCAGATAGAACACGCCCGAAAGCAGCAATACCGCCACAATTCCGGGAATGAGCCTCAGATAAAAGCGCTTGCGTTTGGGATATGAATACAAAAAAATAAGCTCTGCGGCAAATATCTGCAATATGAAAATGCAGTTCCCCCAATCATAATTCATAACTTACCCCCTCCGCGCATGTAGTCCTGCAAAGCCTGAATGAATTTCTTTTTCTGCGGTCTGCTTATAATCAGCTCGTCGCCCGCAAGCACGCAGACCCCGTCGCGCACGGACTCGACATACCTTAAATTGACAAGATAATTGCGGTTACATTTTACAAACTGCGAGGCAGGCAACTTTTTTTCTTCGGCGGAAAGAGTGCCGTACACGGAATAATCGCCGTAGTATGTGTGGTAAACCACGTAATGCCCCTCGACCTCGAGGTATTTGATATGCGAAACCTGAAGGCACTCCAGCCCGTCGTTGGTTTTAAGAACTATGTTGGCGTCCTTGCGCCTTACCACGCGCGCAAGCGCGCGCTGCATTTTAAGCGCGAATGCGTACTTGTCCACGGGCTTTACGATGTAGTCCAGCGCGTCCACCTCGTAGCCCTGCACGGCGTAACGCGCCGTATTGGTTACAAATATTATCGTAACCGTTTTATCAAGCTCGCGAAGTCTGCGCGCGGCGGTCATTCCGTCCATTTCAGGCATTTCTATATCCAGGAAAACTATGTTGTACTGACTGTCGAAGTGCATGAAAAAATGATCGGCGCTTACAAATTCTTCAATCTGAAAACTTTCGCCGATTTTTGTTTCGAGATATGCGAAGCATTCGCGAAGCCTTGACCGCGCCTCTTCCTCATCGTCGACTATGGCAACGCTGAACATAATCCCCTCCGTTTTTAAGTCGGCAATCCGCCCGCACAAAGCCGCGGAGCAAAGTAGCCGGAACATAAAGAAACTGTTTTAATGTCGGCACAATTGTGCCGACATTTTTTTGCGTAGTAAAAAAAGCTATAAAATGCGTTTTTCTTTCCAATTCTAACACCTATATTTATTTTTGTCAATACCGCATTGCAAATTAAAAAATCGGACTGCTACGCCAGATTTTCAGCAGTCCGATTTTAATTATTTAAGGCATATTATGGGGTCAATTACGATTTATACAGATTGTTCGCTGTCGTAACAAGGTATGCCAAGTTCGCCAGCCACAAGTTTGCCTATCGTTCTTCCGCCGCTGCCGCATTCGCGGCTTATTGTTATGATTTTGTTTTTCATTCAACCATATCCCCCACTCAATTATTGTTCTGCGCCGTCGGCGTCAAGCATTTTTTTGCCGAAGGCATATGCTTTAATTTATTTATTTCGTACAGAATAAGTACAAGCGCCAGAATAAACGCAAGACCGTCCGCTACGGGACCGGACCACAAAACGCCCTCAACGCCCATAAACATAGGCAGAACGATTGCCGCGGGCACGAGGAAAATAATCTGACGCGAAAGCGTAACTACCGCCGACTTGACGGGTCTGCCTATCGCCTGAAGGAATATTGCAACGATCGTCTGGAAACCGTTCAGCGGGCAAAGCATAAGGAATATGCGGAAGCTTTTTACGGCAAAATCGTTATACAATTCACCGTTCTGCCCCTCTTCGGCACCGAACAGCGAAACAACGGCCATTGGCGCGAACTGAAAAAAAGAATGCTATTACCGCCACAATTTCAGCCGCCACTATGGCTATTATAAACGCTTTTTTGACCCTTGCAAAGTTTTTGCTGCCGTAGTTGAAGCCTATTACGGGCTGCGCGCCGACGGCAATGCCGACGAGTATGGAAAGCATAATCTGGTTAACCTTCATGACTATGCCCATAGCCGTTATGGGGATATCGGGTCCGTAAACGGAAGAATTGCCGTAATTTGTAAGCTGGTTGTTAAAAAGAACCATTACAATGGTTATGGCTATCTGCGTTATGAAACTGCTTACGCCAAGGCTTAACGCTTTGCCGCACGTTTTGCCGCTTAAGCGGAACGCAGATGCGTCCAGACGAAAAGTTTTAAAGCGGGGAAGATATATAACCGAAACTATGAGCGATGCCACCTGCCCCATAACCGTGGCGATAGCCGCTCCGCGCACGCCCATATTAAAGACAAATATAAATATGGGGTCGAACGCGGTATTTATTATAGCGACCAGAAGCATAGAAAACATTGCATATTTAGAGCTTCCGTCTGCACGTATAAGCGAATTGAGCGCCGTGGATATCATTGTAAAGGGCAAACCTATGCCGATTATGTATCCGTATTGCAGCGCATATTCGCGCAGAAGCGGGTCGGTATTTTCAGTCGCGCCGAAAAGCGTAAGTATAGGCTTTATAAGCACAAGGAAAATGACCATCAGCAAAATGCCCGCAATAGTAACCATTACGGCTGAATTGCCCGCACCTTTTTTAACGCTTTCCGTATCGCCTTCGCCCAGCTTAAGGCTCATGAACGCCGCGCCGCCGTCGCCTATGAGCACGGCAAACGCCAGCGCTATTATGGTTATGGGGAAAACAACGTTTGTTGCGCCGTTGCCGAGATACCCCACGCCCCAGCCTATAAAAATCTGGTCCACGATGTTGTACAGCGAGTTTACCACAAGCGAAATCACGCACGGAATGGCAAACCTTGCTATAAGTCCGCCTACGGGTTCCGTGGCAAAAGGACTTGCTTTTTGTCAGTTATTTGTTCCATTTATTTGCACTCTTAATTAGGTAACTTGTTACGTATTTAACCAAAAAATCAGGCAGTAAAAGCCGTCTTAAAGCAGCTTACTGCCGTAAAGTAACAGTCGGTCGATAAAAAACGCTGTTTTACTCGGAATCTATATTTTCAAGAATAAGCCCGGTAAGACGAAGAAGTTCTTCCTTCTGCCCGTCAGTAAAATTTTTGCAGAGCTGAGACAGAACCTCGTCGTCCTGTTCAAGAATAAGGTTATGTATGCCCGAAGATTTTTCGGTGCTGGTTATAATTTTGCAACGCTTATCCGTTGTGGCGGGGACGCAGTTCAAAAAGCCTTTTGCCTGCAACTTCTGAATTATTTTAGTCATTGCAGGGTGAGTCACGTGCTCTATGCGTTCGAGGTCGTTCTGGTGAATTTCCACACCCTTTTCCTCCAGCCTGCTTACCGAGCCGAGAACGCGGAGCTGTACCGACGTAAGCCCCATTGCCGCCGCCTTTTCGTCCATTTTTTTGCGGAAAGCGCGGTTGATTATAGCTATTTTTAATCCGAACGGCATTTTTATTGCCATTTTTGACCTCACAATTTAAGTAACCTGTTACCTAAATATACAACTTAATGCCATAACTGTCAAGCGCGGCGGCAGGTAAAAAAATAAAAAATAAAAGGCTTTGCAATAAAGAAAAACCGCGCGGAATAAATTGAGTCCGAAAGCGTTTAAACTTACGCATTCAAATCAAAACCGCGCGGTTTTACATAAAATATTATTCCCTTGCTTTTTTAGCCTCGTCTATGCGCTGCTGTGCCGCCGCAATGCGTTCGGTTGCTTCGGCGGTCTGTTGTTTAAGCTCTTCGCGCATCTTTTCCTGACGGGCTTTTGGCGAAAGTTTAGCTTCTTCCCACGTAGCTTTTGCTTCCAGCTTTGCCGCTTCGAAATTGGCTTTATCTGCCTCGTGCTGAGCTTTTGCGTTTTCCTTCATATCTCTGAACGGATGAAAATTTTCAAACATAGTTATACTCTCCTTATATCAGTTATTAAGAATTTCGTTGCTGAGCTGAACGACCTGTTCGGCATACTTCTTTTTGCGGCTTTTTAAAACAGCTTTATAAATTAAGTAGTTTACCGAAACCATTGCAATGCCAACGACGCCCACCACTATGCCGAGGGGCATAAGGTTGCCTATAACTTTCATTGCAAGGCACATTCCCGTGCCGAGCACAAGCGTTCCCGCCGCGCCGAATATCCACGAAAATATTTCTGCGGGACGGCGCACCTTTCTGTCAAGGCTGTGAAGGCGCTCTATTTTGGTCTGATGTTCGTCCTTGGGCATATACTGCCTGCTGATGTTTTCCACATATTTCTTTTCTGCTGTTTCAGTCATAATTTTTATCTCCTTTTTTGATTGTACCCGAAGTATACCCCTATGCTTTTTCTGAATTTTTGCAGTTTTGTTAATCATTTGTAAAACCTTATTTTTTTGATAAAAATTTGAGCGCCCGCCGCAATTCTTTTTTACGGCAAAATAACTGCGTACACAATAAAACGACATAAAAAAAACGCCAACCAGAAAAGTTGACGCTTATATAAAACGAAAAATTATTTATGCCCGTTCAAAAGCTCGCGAGTAAGGCTGAGTATTTCTTCCCCATACTTATTTTTGCATTTTTTGAGCACGGCTTTGTATACGGGGTTAGCCGCCGCCATCACCGCTATACCCGCAACAGATGTAAGTATTCCCGCAAGATAGTAGCCCCAGGAAAGTGTAAGGCTCATGCCTGCCCCGAACAAAAGCAAGCCGACAATCCCGAGGGAAATAGCCGCGCTTACAGAAATATTCCTTACGCGTGCGTTGAGTCTGCGCAGACGCGCCATTTTATCGTCGGCAGGGTCGGCGGGCGCATACTGTTTTTGAATGTCCTCTATCTCCCTGCGCTCGCTTTCGGTCGGCGCGGAATAAGTATAACGAAATTGCTGTTCGCCCATCAGTTTTTACCTTCTTTAATTTGTTTAAACATCGTACAAGAGCGCACTATCATGGAAATGCCGAGCGCTATGGTAAGCACGCACACTACAAAACCCGTTACCGAATTTAGGGCAACGGTTGAAAACCCGCCCTCGGAAAAGACTGCCACAAGCGTAACCTGAAGGGCAAGCAGCGATACCGCCGCATCCGTCAAGTTTATGTTCCTGAAACTCTGAAGAACGGCGTCGTGCATGCGCCGCACTTTAAATGCGTTGTATAAAGCAAAAATCACCTTATAAAACGTGTATGCCGCCGAAGCTATTGCCATTATCGGGGAATAATTTGCTGGGTTATCTGCCAATACCATAAGCGTTACGGCCGCCGCCAGCGCAAGTTCGAGCACCAAAAGCGCAATGCCGCACATGCGGTAAATTGCAATTTTGCGCAACTTGAGCGCCTCGGCATTGTCGCCGCTGAGTTTTTTAGCTTTATAAACGGCGGCAAGCATACCTCCGCGCAGCGCGCTTAAAGCTATATAGTAAACGGCAAACACGCCGTACCATACAGATGAAGTAATTATGCCGAGAACGCCGTTCATAAACGCGAATACAACGTTTGCGGCAAACGACGCAACGGCAAACGAAATTGTGCGGAAGCCGTAATTGCCCAAAATGCTGCCTATAAAAGGATGACGCAATGCGCTTTGAGCAATTTTTGTTTTTGCGGAGGGAATAAACCGCACCAGTCCGTAAACAGAATAAGCAAGGAATACCGCCGACAACGCGAACACGACGTAAGACGGCCACTGCTTATACTCTTCCGCGATTATTATAACAGAGCCCGCAATAAGAAGAATTGCGACAAGCCATACAAAGCAAAGAAAAACAGCGGGCGGATTAAGTAAAAATTTTATCAGCCTGTTGTTTTTCATAGCGCGGTTCCCCGCAGCTTTACAATAAATGTACTGCCCTCTCCCTCGCGGCTTTCGACGGATATTTCGCCGCCGAGAATATCTATAACTTTTTTGACGAGCGCAAGCCCGAGACCGTTGCCCTCCTGCGCGTGCGAAGTATCGCCCTGATAAAATTTATCGAATATATGCTCGCCCGTCTGCTTGGAAATGCCGCAACCCGTATCAGAAACCTTTACCACGGCACAGCCGCCCTCGCTTTTGAGCGATACGCTAATTCTGCCGCCGCTTTCGGTAAATTTTACGGCGTTTGAAATCAGGTTGCTCCAAACTATTTCAAGGTAATCGGGGTCAGATTCCACCGTCAGCTCGTCAAAATCGCATTCAAGCTCTATGCCTTTGGCTTCTATCCTGTCCTCGTACCTTATAACGCTTTCGGCAAGCATTTCGTCAAGTCTTAACTTTTTCAGCTCTGTTCTTATTTCCTGATTTTCCAGTCTGTTCAGCTTTAAAATATTGGTGATAAGCGCGGTAAGCCTTGCCGACGTGGAAGCGAGCACCGCGGCGCATTTGTTGCGAGTTTGCTCGTCGGCAGCAGTCTGTATTGCCGCGGAATAGTTGCCAATTATCGCAAGCGGCGTTTTAAGCTCGTGCGAGACGTTGGAAACAAAGTCAGTGCGAAGCACTTCGTTGTGCGAAAGCTCCGCCGCCATTTTATTTATGTTGTCCATTATGCAGTCGAGCTCGTCATACCTGCCGTACGGGTGCACAGGCGAAAGCCTTACTGAAAAATCGCCCGAAGCTATCTTTGAAGTAGCTTCCAGAATTTTTTCCACTGACCTGTCTACCGTTATTCTGCGGCGTATACCGTCTACCGCCGTGCACACAAGCGCAAAGAACACTATGGTCAGAATCATAAGCGCGACTATTATGCCCGTTTCGCCTTCAAACTTTTTTTCCGCGGCTATGTAAACCGCCACAGAAGCGCATACTATTACGGCTACGGTAAACAAAAAAACTACGTACCCTGAAATCGTTTTCAGAAGTTCAGAGCGCTTCTTTTTCATTTCAGCACCGCCTTGTACCCAAGCCCGTGCACGGTCAGAATTTCAAAACCGTTGCAGACGGAAGTTTTTTCGCGCAGTTTGGACATATACACGTCTACCGTGCGCGATGTTGCGGATGAATCGTAATCCCAGAATTCGTCCATAAGCTGATTGCGCGTAAACGTGCGCTTGGGAAAGGACAATAGTTTGAACAAAAGGTCAAATTCGCGTACGGTGAGCGGCAATTCCTCGCCGTCTGCGTAGGCGGTATGCTCGTCAAGATTCATGCGCAGATTTCCCGCAACCAGTTCACGGCTCTGCTCTATGTTGGCACGCCTTAAAAGCGCGCGCACGCGCAGAAGAAGTATGTCGGCGTCGAACGGCTTTACCACATAATCGTCTATGCCCGCATTGAACCCGCGCTGTTTGGAAGGCTTGTCGTCAAGCGCGGTCATAAAAAGTATGGGCATGTGCTTATCGCTTTTTCGTATGCTTTCGGCAAGCGCGAAGCCGTCTAAAACGGGCATCATTATATCGCTTATGACCATATCGAAAGACTGCTTTTCCAGCTGTTCGAGCGCCTGACCTCCGTCCGCACAGGCAACGGCTTCAAACCCGTTGTTGACCAGCATGCCGCAAACGAATTCGTTTAAAGCTTTGTCATCTTCAGCGACAAGTATTTTTACCATATATCCTCCCGCCCGATTGCTTGTTTGATAACATTATAATGCAACTGTTTTGCCGAAACAATAAAAAAATGTTAAAGAATTGTAAAAGCAACCGCAATTCTATTAAAAAAGAGGGCGTGCGCCCCCTTAATAGTTAATCTTAATTTGTCTGCAAAAATTTAAAAAAAGTACAGACGGCGCAAAACGCAACAGCTGATTATTGACCTTCTGCGGCGTTAAGCAATTTAAGTTTTTTATCCTCTTTGATAAGGTACATAAGCACGTGAGCAAAGCATATAATACCGAATACGGCCGTACATATCCAGAAAATAACGTCCTGAAAAGCACCGCTGCCGAGCGTGGGAACAATAAGTCCGCCGAAGTTGAAAAGCGCGTGCAGAAATACGCCCGTCCATATGTTGCCCGTCCGCAGAAGGACGGCGGAAAGCATTGCGCCGATAAGAAAACTGTACCCCGCCTGCAACAGCGTAGGGCCTATCGATGCGCCCGCAAACAGATTGGCAAGGTGCCACGCGCCGAACAGCGCCGAATTTACCGCGACAGCAACAATTATGCCGTGCTTTTTAAACACATCGAAAAGCATAGACTGCAAAAGTCCGCGGAACAAAAGCTCTTCCATAAGCCCAACGCAAAGGCAGTTCAGGGCAAAAAGCCATATAAGGTCGGTTCTTTCCACCGTAGCCGCGCCGCCGAATACCGCACTGAACGGAAAATTTGCCACCGCGACAAAAAGACAGGGTAAGCACCAGATATATGCGCGCGGCGGACGGCTGAAATGCAGAACCTTACCGCAGCCGCACAACGGCAGAACGGGCACAATAAAAGCAAAAGCAAGAAATCTTGCAAGCGTTTCGCGCAGGAGTTTATCGGCCGTCTCGTCTTCGAGCAACGTGAACATGCCCTCGCCCAGAAGAAAGAGCGAAAGGCACGCAAGCACGAACAGCGCAAGTATAATAATTTCTTTGCGGTATTTTTTCACGGTCTGCCTCCGTACGTTCATACAACTTATTTTACCATGCCTTTGCCGCAATTTCAACATAAAAGCGCAAAATTATGCACCTTTACGACAAACAGATTATCTTATTTAAATATTTTAATTTTTATGGGACTATTGCAGACAAATACGGCAGGCATCGCAGACGCAAAAAAAGGAAGGTTGCCCTCCCTTTTTTAAATATTCAGTTGCCGCGCACAACATCGGCAAGTTTTGCACCGGTAATGCGCATAAGGTCGGTACAGGAAAGCTGAACTTGCAAGCCAACTTTTCCGCCGCTTACATATATTATTTTGCCATCGGCAGAGCTGTCGAAAAACGTGGGAAAAAGCTTCTTCATTCCTACGGGAGAACAGCCGCCGTGAATGTAGCCCGTAACGG
>CAJLLH010000032.1 GCA_905207385.1 uncultured Eubacteriales bacterium | reverse complement strand
ATTATTTTATATAATCGCCGAGCATTTTAAGGTCGTTTTCTATAAGTTTGTTCTGCTCTTCATTGGAAAGCTTCTTGAAAGAAAGCAGTGCAAGAAGATAAATCTGATTTGCAACAAACTTCTGCTTTTCGGCGCCGGCGTCCTTTATGGAAGCCACTATGGGGTTGGCAAGGTTGACAACCAGCGTCCTTGCAGGGTCGCCTTCGGACATTCCGTAAATCTGACCCATTTCCGAATAGCGGCGCATAATCTCGTCAACGTTTATTATTGCGGGAACAGACTGGTTTTTAAGCCTTTCCGTCTTAATGGTAAGCTTATCGTCGCCGAGAGCTTCTTTGAAGATATCCTTTATTACGGTATCATCCTCGCTTTCGCCGGTTCTGAGCGCACCGTCAACATCTGCGTCTATGCGGGCAAATTTAACTTTGTCGGGCGACTTGTACTCAAGGAAAGTTATGAAGTGAGGGTCGATGTAAGAATTGTCGCAGACCATGGCATTAAGCCCCGCGTCTTTGAACATCTTTATATACTGAGCTTGCTGAAGCTCGTCGGAAACGTAGTAAACGGTTTTGATTTCGGGCTTCTTTTCTTCTTTCTTTTCCTCTTTGTTTTCGGTTGCGGAAGCGTCGCTCTCCTCTTTATTTTCCGAGCCTTCAGCGTTTTCAGCCTTTTCCTCTGTACCGTAATAATCGTTCAGACTGAGGTACTTGCCGTCGAGGTCTTTGTATATTATAATGTCCTTGACCTTTTCGTAGAAATCGTTATCTTTGATGCAGCCGAACTTAATGAAGTTTGCTATATCGCCCCAGCACTCTTCGTACTTGGCTCTGTCGTTTTTGAACAGAGAAATGAGTTTGTCTGCAACCTTCTTGGTTATGTGCTTTGAAATCTTCTGTACCTGTCTGTCGTTCTGAAGGAAGCTTCTGGAAACGTTGAGCGGGATATCGGGGCAGTCTATTACGCCGTTCAGAAGCATAAGGAATTCGGGAATTACTTCCTTGATGTTGTCCGCAATGAATACCTGATTGCAGTAAAGCTTTACCATACCCCTTTCAAGCTCAAGCTTGTTGCGCGTCTTGGGGAAGTAAAGAATACCCTTCAATCTGAAAGGATAATCCATATTCAGATGCACCCAGAACAGCGGCTCGTTGAAGTCCATAAAAGTATCGGTATAGAACTTTTTGTACTCTTCGTCCGTGCAGTCCTTGGGGTTCTTCGTGTACAGAGGGTGCGTTTCGTTGAGCGGTTTGTCCTTTCCGTCGCCCTTGTAAGAAAGATATATGTTGTACTGCATGAACGAGCAGTACTTCTTTATAAGCGTGCGCAGAATGCTTTCGTCAAGGAAATCTTTTTCCTCGTCAGAAATATGCATTACAATTTTTGTACCGCGCCCCTCTTTTTCGCACTCTTCTATCGAGTAAGTAGAATTTCCGTCCGACTCCCAATGCACAGCGGGTGCGTCTTTATAAGACTTGGTAAAGATTTCAACGTTGTCTGAAACCATGTAAGCCGAATAGAATCCGAGACCAAAATGACCAATTATGCCGTCTCCGCCCGCCTTTTCGTACTTGGCAAGGAAATCCGAAGCGCCTGAAAATGCTATTCTTGTGATATAGTTTTCAACCTCTTCTTCGGTCATGCCTATGCCGTTATCTTCAACGGTAAGCGTTTTAGCGTCTTTATCGACGGAAATTTTTACGCAGAATTCTGCGCCGTCGTCAGTCGCTTCGCCAAGATCGATAAGTTTTTTATACTTGGTTATGGCGTCCGTGCCGTTAGCTACGATCTCTCTGAGAAAGATGTCCTTATCAGAATAAAGCCATTTCTTGATAATGGGCATCATATTTTCGCTGGAAATTTTTATATTGCCTTCTCTTTTCATAAAAATAACCTCCGTAAACGTACATATATTTTATAAACTCAACCGCCACAGACTAAACCGCAAAAAGTGCTTTGAAAGCGCTTTTTATTAAATTTTCGCGAATGATAAATTTGTTCAATCTAAAACAGAGTAAAAGCCGAAAGTTGCGCAAAAATTATGGTAGAAAATAATTAAATACAATTACAAAGGCAAAAAATGTATAACAGAATACGCGATTTACGCGAAGATAAAGATTTGAATCAGACACAAGTTGCAAAAATTTTGAATATGTCGCAAACGGGTTACTCCAAGTACGAAACGGGCGAAAACGATATTCCTACAGAAGTTCTTATAAAGCTTGCCGAATTCTACAATACAAGCATTGATTACCTGCTGAACCAGACCGACAACCCTAAGCGATACGAAAGCAAAGCCACAAAACAGCCTTAGAGCGCACAATACATAAGGCTTAAAACGCCGAGTAAATTTCAGACCTTATTCATTCAGAACTTATTAAAGCAAAGAAAAAACTCCGCAAAGTTTTGCGGAGTTTTTTGTAAGCAGTTTCTTTACGCTTTACAGCCATAAGGTTAAACCATTTATAAACTGTAAGGCATTATAAAAGCTCCGCAGTTTGCGGAGCTTTTTAAATTACTTATTGTTCTTTTCTGCGTTTGCAAGGATATCTGCAAGCGAGGTGGAAACGGAGTTGCCTTCGCTCCAGCTGCTCATTTCGCCGTCATCCTTTCTGGGAGCTCTGCGCCTTGCAGGTCTTTCTTCACCCTCTTCGCGGGGTGCACGGGGCTTACGCTCTGCTTCGGGAAGAAGAGCCTTTATGGAAAGATTCATCTTCTTTGCTGCAGGATCGAGAGCCATAATCTTAGCGTCAACTTCATCGCCTACGTTAAGAACGCTTGCGGGAGTTTCTATTCTTTCGTTGCTTATCTGGGATACGTGAACAAGACCGTCGATGCCTTTTTCAACTTCAACGAATGCGCCGAAAGGTACAATCCTTACAACCTTGCCGTGTACAACTTCGCCAACGGAATACTTCTCTGCGGCGAGGTCCCAAGGCTGAGGCTGAAGCTGCTTGTAACCGATAGAAACTTTCTTGTTTTCTTTATCCACCTTAAGAACAAGGAAGTTATAGGTTTTGCCTATTTCAAGGACGTCGGTAACGTTTTCAATGCCGGTCCAGGAAAGATCAGATATATGAGCAAGGCAATCGAAACCGTTAACGGATACAAACGCACCGAAATTGGTTACCCTTTCAACCTTGCCTTCAACGGTATCGCCTACATTTACGGAAGCGAAGAAAGCTTCTTCCTTAGCGGCCTTTGCAGCCTCGCGGGAGTCCTTTTCTTCCTGAAGAATAACGCGCTGGGAAGCAATTATTTCCTTCCTTCTGCTGTCTTTCTTTATCTCAAGAGCGCGAAGCCTTAAAGTCTTGCCTTCGTACTTGGAAAGATCTTTCACGTAGCCGAGACGGATTTCCTTTGCGGGAACGAACACCTGATAGGTTCCCATGTTGCCTACAAGGCCGCCCTTGTTGAAGCCCGTGCAAACTACAGAGAATTCTTTGCCGGCAGCAATCTCTGCGCTCATGCTTTCTTCTTCCTGAAGAAGCTTAATCATCTTCTGGGAAAGCTTTAAAGAAGGTTTAAGTTCAACGACAAGCAGGTCAATCTGCTCGCCTACCTTGTCGGCGTAGTCGGCGGCGTTGTATACGTCGCAGTCAAGTTCGTCTTTGGAAAGCAGAATTTCCGACTTTGAGAAAGGAAGCAAAATCTTAAGACCTTCTTCCGTTGCTTCGGAAATGGTAGCCTTAACTGTCTGACCTTTCTTGAACTTCGACTCGCTGTCTATCTTGGCAACAACGGCGTCCATGGGGTTGGAAGCAACAACTTCTTCCTTAACTTCTTCCACGGTTTTTGCCTCTTCGGCAGCTTCCGTTGCCTTAACTTCTGTGCTAACTTCTTCCATCTTTAAAAGAACCTCCCGGGTTTGGGCATCCGGGGTTGATGCCCCTGAAACGATACCTACATTTGAATAATTTTTTAGTTTGGAGTAGTCGAAATCCTCGGCATTTGCCAGCCTGAAAACGTTGGGGCACCTGCGCGAAGCAATCTCGTACAGCTTGTTGGTATTGCTGCTGTTAAGACCGCCTATCACAAGCACGGCATCGCATTCGGAGGCAATTTCTTCAGCTTCCTTCTGACGTCCTATAGTAGTATAACAAATAGTTTTAAAAACGGCAACTGTTTTTTCACGCTGTTTTTTTATATTTTCTATTATTTTATCAAATTTTTCAACCGAAAACGTCGTCTGACTGACGATACAGACGTCTTTCCCCTCCAGCGGAGGCAAAGCCGCGTCTTCGGAATTTATGACAACGGCGCTGTTGCCGCACCAGCCCTGCAGTCCTACGACTTCAGGATGCGTAGGCTCGCCTATTATGATTATGGTTTTGCCGAGCGAATGCTGTTCGCTGACTATCCTCTGCGTTCTGCGGACAAACTCACAGGTGCAGTCCAGAACTTTGATGCCGCGGCGCGCAGCTTCGCCGTAAAAACTTTCGGGCACGCCGTGCGAACGGAAAATTACCGTATGTCCGTCGGGAACTTCGGAAAGGCTTTCAACCTGTCTTACGCCGCGTTTTTCTATATCTGATATGACGTCCTGATTGTGTATAATCTCGCCCAAAACGCACGTATTTGAACCGTCGGCGTTCATTGCGGCGTCAACGGCGCGGCGCACTCCTCTGCAGAAACCGCTGTTTTTTGCAAGAATTACATTCATTTACTGAGCTTTTCCGCCTTTTTTCTTGCCTGCTCCTCGAAGAATGAAGAGCGCATTTCAAGCATTATTTCCCTTAAACGCATTTCGCACTCGGCTATATTTTCCTCTGTAAGTTTCTTGCCGTAATATTCGGTAAACTCAACAGGCTTGCCGTAAAATATGTGCGACTTTTTAAACAGTCTGGGTTTGCCCGACTGAACTATGGGAACTATCGGTGTGCGCGTCTTTATTGCAATAGACGCAAAACCGCCTTTGAACGGAAGCATATCCACGTCGCCCTTATTCCTTGTACCTTCGGGATAAATAAGAATGTTTTCGCCGTTTTTAAGGTACTTCATAGCCTGCATTATGGCTTTTACGTCAGAACCCGAGCCGTCGCGGCTTACAGGTATGCACCTTGACTTGGTGCAGAACCAATTGAGGAACTTATTATCCCACAAGTCCTTTTTTGCCATGAAATGAAGCGGCTTTTTTACTGCAACGGCAGGATACATTACATCGATCATACTGTAATGATTGCATAAAAAAACGAAAGGTCCGTCGCCGTAACTTTCTACGGCGTTGTGCCTTTTATAAGGAAAGAAAATCCTTAAAATCTTTTCGGCAAACCTTAAAAAAGCAAACCAGCGCACATAAGCCCTGTCCGCCTTCGCCTGTCTTTTTTTCTCTTTTTCAATTTCTCTCTGCGATTTTTCCTGTTCCATCAGACCTTTTCCTGAATTTTATTTTTAATATACTCAACGACCTCTTCGGGCGTCATAAACGATGTGTCAACTATTACGGCGTCATCCGCGCAACGCAAAGGAGCTATCTCCCTTTCAGTGTCGCGCTTGTCGCGCTCGCGTATTTCGTTTAAAATATTTTCATAGGAAACGTCGTAACCCTTTGCCTTGTCTTCGTCATACCTTCTTTTTGCGCGAACCTCCGCCGACGCCGTTACATAAAACTTGTGTTCGGTGTTCGGAAGCACGTTGGTACCTATATCCCTTCCGTCCATAACGCACGACATTGTTGCCGCAATTCTGCGCTGCATTTCAACCATCTTGCGCCTTACGCAACCGAATGCAGATACTTTTGAAGCCATCTGCGAAATTTCAGGACGGCGTATCTCTTCCGAAACGTCTATTCCGTCAAGAATAGTAACCTGCCTGCCTTCGGCATATTCTATTTTAAGGTCAAGACCGTCCATAACGGATTTAACCGAGGTTTCATCGGAAACATTAATTCCGCGCTTTTCGCACTCGAGCGCGCATGCGCGATACATTGCACCGGTATCGAGATACAGTATATTGAAATATTTTGCAAGATTTTTAGCCGCAGTAGATTTTCCGCTGCCCGCAGGTCCGTCAAGAGCTATTACAAGTCTGCCGGCAAGGTCCTTTCTGAGTTTCACCGCACCGCGAAGATAAACGTGCACAGCGTTTTGTGCTGAAGTGAGGACAAGCACCCTTATGCAAAGCGGAAGCGAACCTTTTACGGGCGGTTCGAGTGCAGAAAAAAGCGGACAGGCATCAAATCCCGCTTCTCTGGCTGCCTTGGCCGGATAAAACGATGTTATGTCCGAAGTGCTGGTAAACATTATATAAATAATGTCTTCAGCTTTAAGATTATTTTTAGTTCTGATTTCTTCAAGAAGTTCTTTTACTGCGCCCCTGATTTCCTCGGGCGTATCAGCGCTTACAGTTGTAGCGCCGCGGATAGCTTTCATATCGTATCCTCCGAAAGCGCAAGTCAGTTTGACTGACTTTGTTTTAATGATTTTTGCCGTTTAAGGTATAATAAGTTATAAAAAGTAACCTGAAGTGTACTTGATTTTAATCCAACGAATTACTTTGTTTTAATATATTGTTTTGAAGTTTCCGTCGCTGTCTGTTAATCTGCCGCGGCAGCCCTGCCCGCACAAAAACCGGTAGAAAAAGCAATCTGAAGGTTGTATACGCCGGTAAACGCGTCTGCGTCGAGCACTTCGCCGCAAAAATATAATCCCTTGACCAACCTGCTTTCCATAGTTTTAGGGTTGACCTCTTTAAGGCTGACTCCGCCGCTAGTTACAACGGCTTCCTCAAAGCCCCTGAGCGACAGAAAAAGAATATCAAAATTTTTAAGATTTGTCAACAGCGAAGCCCTTTCGGCGCGCGTAACAGAGTTTACTTTTTTATCTGCAGCAATGCCGCTTCTTGAAAGAATCGGCATTATGGCAGAAGACGGCAGAAGTGATTTAAGACAGTTGGAAATGTCCTTATTTTTATCCGCCCCGAAATCGCGCAGAATGCGCTGTTCAAGCTGTTCGGAAGATAAAGCGGGTTTAAAATCGATCAGCATTTTAACATCGGCTGCGTTCATCCTGTTTATCAGGGCTGTTGCGCTTAAAATCAAAGGACCTGAAGCGCCGAAATGCGTAAATTGCATCTCGCCGAAAAGCTCTTTGACAAGCTTTTTGCCGCAGTAAACTTTCAGCGATACGTTTTTAAGCGAAAGTCCCTGCATTTCTTTAAAGTAATCACCTTTCAGATTTATTCCGCACAACGAAGGAACGGGCTGTATTACTGTATGCCCCGCTTCTGCGGCAAATTTGTAGCCATCGCCGTCCGAGCCTGTTGAAGGATAGCTTTTACCGCCAGTGCAGACTATTACTTTATCAAAAAGTTCAAGTCCGTTTTGGGTAATTATGCCACGCATAGTACTATTCAAAATATCCAAACCGAGCACTTTTGTACCAAAACGGATAGTTACGCCCGCATGACGGCAATAATTTTCAAGGCATTTTGTAACATCGCTCGCCTTGTCCGAAACGGGAAAAACCCTGTTACCTCTCTCCGTTTTAAGTCTGAGACCGCCACTTTCAAGATATTCCATAAGCGAGCGCGGAGGAAATGCGTATATCGCGCCCGTAAGGAACTTAGCACCGTTGACGACGTGAGTTAGATATTCCTGCGGTTCGCAGTCATTGGTAACGTTGCACCGTCCCTTGCCGGTTATATAAATTTTTTTGCCACACTTTTCATTTTTTTCAAACAGGGTAACTTCCGCCCCGTTTTCCGCAGCCGTATGCGCCGCTATAAGTCCAGCCGCGCCGCCGCCTATTACCGCTATTTTCATGTCTGCCTGCAAATTTTTTATTCAGATTTTTATTTTACCAAAAAATGCTTTAAAAATCAATGCATTTACAAATTAATTGATTACCAAAAACGCAATTTACCGCGCAATGCGCAATACACAAAAAAAGTCCGACAGACATAAAAATCAGTCTTTGCCGGACTTTTTATTGTTTTTCTTTTTACGTTTAAACTTTAATCCGAGTTTATTTTTTATGAACCAGTCTATTTTATCGGAATATTTTATAACCAGATAGAAAAGCGCCACCACAGCGCCTATTATAAGCGCCCAGCAAAGAAGCCCCCACCAGGTTGTAAACGGTATGGAATCGAACGACAGCGCCGAAAGCGTTATCGACAGAGCTCTTGTAACAAAAATCATTATAAGGAAATACGGCCAGGTCATGGAAGACAATCCCGCAACAAAACAAAGCACATCGTCGGGGAACAGGGGCAATAAAAACATTATTGAAAGAATAAGGTAATCCTTTCCCTTTATTTTTTTAAGCCATTTATCAAGATCTTCTTTACCAACTATCCAGCATACTACCCTGTAGCCGAGCAGTCTGCCTATGGCAAATGCCACAACAGAACCGAGGAATATGCCTATAAAGCTGTAAAGCGCGCAATAAAGCGGCTCAAACAACATGTTGCCCGCCATTACCGTTACAGTACTGGGTATGGGCAGTACAACCACTTGCAGGAACTGTAGCAAAATGAAAACCCATACCGCCCAGCCGCCGTAGTTCGCTATATATTCGCGCAGAGCCTCTTTCGATGTTATGTTTTTAATAAAACCCGTAGCGCTCACGGCAAGAAAAATCGCCGAAATTATGAGTATGCATACTATAAGGCAAACCGACAGGCGATACAGAGTTTTAAAATCAAAGATATAAAAAATAAGCGAACACAGCATTATGATAAACATAAGCCCCAATGCAAGGGAAACAAGAAGCGTTCTGTGTTCGTTTATAAAATCGATGCTGTCGCAGAGCAAACCAAATACAATGAGCGCGCACGAAGCCGCACAGCCTAAAACAACGGCTGTAACATTTAAAATATGCTTCAATGTTTGTTTGGTGCTCTCCTTCATCATATACCTTATATTATATATTAATTGTATGTTTTTTATTAATACTGCGTTAAAATTATGTTAAAAACAATTCCGCCAGCCCCTCAGACAAAAAGTTTTATATTAAGTTGCCTGCACTTCAACTCAAACCACGCCGCTCTGAGCGCGGTAGTTTTTTACGGCATCGGTGGCAAGCTTGTCGCAGATATTGTTATATTCGTTATCCGCGTGCCCTTTAACCTTATTGAAATGTACCTTATGCACTTCCGTCAATACAAGCAACTCCTGCCATAAATCAGAATTGAGCACCGGTTTATTGTCAGCCTTTACCCACCCCGACTTCTTCCAGCCATACACCCAACCAGAATTGAAGGCGTTCACCGTATAAGCAGAATCGCTGTAAACATCAACTTCGCAGGGCTGTTTAAGGCACTTCAAACCTTCAATAACCGCCGTAAGCTCCATACGATTGTTAGTAGTTTCACCAAAAGCCCCGGAAATACGTTTTTCCGCTCCGTTATAAATAAGAACTGCACCGTAGCCGCCTATGCCCGGATTACCCGAACACGCTCCGTCTGTATACAGAGTTACTCTTTTCATCATTACTCCGAAAGTTCCTTTGAGCGTTTAGCGCAAGCCGCTACAGCTTCATCTACAATTCCGCGAAAATTGCGTTCCTCAAGGACCTTGACAGCCTCTATCGTAGTTCCGCCTTTGCTGCATACGCGCTTGATAAGGTCGGTTACCGGCACGTCGCTGTGTTCAACCATTTCAGCAGAGCCCATAACGGTCTGAACAGCGAGCACGGTAGCTTCGTTGCGGGTAAGCCCCTGCTTTACCCCCGCATCGATAAGCGCGTCAATGAACATAAATACGTAAGCAGGACCGCTACCGCTTATGCCTGTAACGGCATCCATCTTTTCTTCGCGGACGCTGAGCACAGTACCAAGACAGTTAAGAACCCCGCTTATGAACTCAAGGTCATCCTGACTTGAATTGAAATCAGTCATATCAACGCCGATAACGCCGCTGCCTATCGAGCAAGGCAGATTGGGCATGCAGCGCGCAACCTTAGTATCCCTGCCGAGCGCCGCTTTTATTTTATCGCGTTTTACCCCTGCCATTATAGAAATAACTTTTGCAGGCACAGCGCCTTCCAGACTCTGACATACAGACTCAAAATTCTGGGGTTTAACAGCAAAAAGGACGTACTCGCTGTTTTCAACAAGATACTTGTTATTTGTAGTTCCCATAACACCGAGTTCTGCGGCTCTATCAAGCGCTTCGTCATTAACATCGCTTGCCACAACCTTTTTTGCGCGAAGGAAATCAGACGCAACTACGCCTTTAAGTATCGACTGCGCCATAAAGCCGCAACCGATAACACCGAGTTTGAACAGTTTTTTCATATTATATCTCCAAAAACAGTTGACTAAAAACTGCTGATATTATATAATTCTATATGTTGTTGAAATCTTTTAGGGGAGTGGCTCAACGGTAGAGTAATGGTCTCCAAAACCACTGGTTGCGTGTTCGAATCGCGTCTCCCCTGCCAAAGCAGTTCGCTATAAAGCGAGCTGCTTTTTTGTATGCGATTTTTGTATGCGGATTGTTTTTATCCTATCGAACACGCAGTTGCGTAAAACGCGATTGGCGGATATTTAAATCAACTCCCCACCATTACCTCGCGCCGCAACAATCGCTATTCCGTCGCCGCGCGGCTCCTTACGAATCGCGTCTCCCCTGCCAAAGCAGTTCGCTATAAAGCGGGCTGCTTTTTTGTATGCGATTTTTGTATGCGGATTGTTTTTATCCTACCGAACACGCAGTTGCGTAAAACGCGATTGGCGGATATTTAAATCAACTCCCCACC